>CAYTUL010000411.1:0-4533 GCA_964441135.1 uncultured Desulfobacteraceae bacterium
CGAAGTACTCCAGAGTAAAGAAGATATACAGAACAGGTATGGATTTGTTCTTATCGGATAGGGTATGAAAGTTGCCTCTATATAGGAGACGGCAGCAGCAATGAATTATCAGGTGCCTTTTCGGTAAGGATGTTTCCTATCTGATTACAGGATCCAAAGGAGACAGACTCCTATCGAGGAGATGAGGAATCCCGGGGCGGTGAAAAGATAAACCGATTAACAGACATTCTTAAACTGTTAGGGTGTTGATGGAGCTAATCGAAAAAAAGCAGGGCGCTGAAATCATCCCATTCAGGAGGGGAAACAGATGAATGGACAGGAGCTTATCAAAAACGTAACATTTTCAGAACCTCATGTTCTTTCGAACCTCGTGGAATACGAGAAGGGGCGGGTTGTCAGCCGGACATTCGCACAAAACGATCACCTTAGCCTGACATTATTCGCCTTTGATCAGGGAGAGGGTCTCAGCACGCACGCGGCATCAGGCGATGCCATGGTCCAAGTCCTGGACGGTGAGGTGTTGCTCACCGTTGGCGGGAAACGGGTGACGGCTCAGAAGGGAGAGATCGTCGTCATGCCGGCCAATATTCCCCATTCGGTGGATGCCGTCAAACCATTCAAGATGCTTCTCATCGTTGTAAAGGCGTGACCGGTTATACCCGTTCCGGGAAAACTTTTACTACCCGCCGTGGCGGGAGAAGGGTCAGCCATATCAGGCCGATCGCGGGCGCGACCTTCAGTCTGTTTACAGGTCTGTTTCGCGATCGGGTTAAGAAAAACAATCATGGTAAATGATTGTCCGAGTTGACCAGAATGTTTGGGCAAAAAAGGGGACAACGCGATGATAGTGCTATAAAGAGACCTTTTACCGGTAGACGCCGTATTCCTTAGTGAACTCCACCATGGCCCGGACGGTCTCCTCCTGACCGTCATCGATCTGGGTCCCTGGGCTGATAATGAAACCACCGCCTTTGCCGCAGTAGTCGATGAGATCTTTGCAGCAGGCCTTAACCTGATCGGCCGTACCGGTTGAGATCAGGGTAATGGGCACGTTCCCCATAATACAGCAGACATCCCCGAGCATATCCTTTGCCCTGTGCATGTCCGTACGATCGAAAAACCAGACGGTTGATGCCTTAGGGAGCTCGGTAATGAATTCCAGCCGGCTATCGAACACTCCCTCTGCGAAGGGCGTGGGAATCAGTCCTTCTTCAATCATGTTGAGCATGACCTGCTTGAAAGTGGGCCAGTAATATTTTTCATATTGATCCTTTGACATGAAGCCGTCGGAACCCTTATGCAGCGGCATCATAATCAGCGGGGTCTCTCCAAGGGGTACATCCGGCACCGGGGTAAGGGCTAATATCTTCTCACATGCCTCCATGATTTTATCAGGGCGCCTGTATAAATCCGTCATGATGCCCTTTGTGCCTCGGAGAGAATCGCCGAGTATATCAAAGGGCGCTGCGCCGAATCCCCTTGCAAGGCTTGGAAAGCCCATCCCGTGGATTCGTCTCATCGTGTTCAAGGAAACCTGCAAGGGCTTCATGGAGAGTTCCGCGGCCTTCTTTAAAAGATCCAGGGATTCCTGGACTTCCGGATCCATAAAGGGCATATATCCTCCCCCGTAACCCACGCTGTTGACGGAAAACTGGGGAAGCTTCCCGAGTCCTGTCAAAGAGGAATGAAGCCGCGGCATATAGACCCTCAGGACATAATCGGAAGGATCCTTGAGAAAGTGAGAATACTCATCGGCCCTCATGTACTCCTGCTCAAGGAACTGGTACTGTATATCGTCCGGGAGATTATATCCGGCCCATCTCATATTCGTCTGGCCGAGGAGTTCCATGGACGGCCCGGACATCATGAAGAGGAAGGAGGCGCTATCGGGCTCAAAGTCCTTCTGAAATTTTATCATGGCCTCAGCGGCGTCCTCCCACAGGTCGTACATGGTTGCCCTTTGCGTTACGCCGACCCGTCGAAGCGCAAAGCCTCCTCCCAGCCCGGCTACAGGTACCCTATAAGGCGCCTTTTTCAACTCCACGGCGTCCCTGAAAAGGGTTGCACGCTCCCTGTATTTTTCCTTGGCCTCGGGGCTGTCAAACTGGATACCGTCTCCGCAAAACCATGCATCCAACCTGAGCGTACGCTTTTCATCCGGTGTCAGTTCATGCCAATTTTCAGGTTTTTCGATCATATCCGTTTCCCTCCCTGTGAATTCTCTGGCAGGCCCATCGATAACAGCATAATAAAAAAAGTCAAGATAATTCGAAAGGTTCCACATAAAGTCATATGGCTGGGCTTTTATCATTGCCAGTAATGTGGTAAGCATTATTCATAGGATGATAGAGGGAAAAACCTGAAAAAATGATATCCTGCAGGTGAGCTTGACTCATGAAAATTGATCGACTTTTTTCAGAACTTGTTTATCTCATGAACCGGGAAGTGGTCAGTGCAAGGGAAATGGCTGAGCATTTCGAGGTATCCGTCCGGACTGTCCAGCGCGATATGGACACCCTCGGTCTCGCGGGTATTCCCATTCTGTCCCTTCGGGGAGCCCAGGGTGGCTACGGTATTATGAAGGAATACAAGCTTGACCGTCAGCTTATAAACACCCACGATCTTTTCTTTATTCTAACCTCTTTGGAGAGCATCAGCTCTGCACTCAGCAACAAAGACATGGGCACGACGCTGGAAAAAATGAAAACCCTGGTAAGGGACTACCAGCAGGGCGAAATCAATTCCCAAAAGGAACGTTTGCATATAGACTTCAGTGCTTTCAGCATCGGGAAGCACAGCCGCGAGCTGTTCAGCACCCTTCAAAAAGGTATTGAAACATCGAGGCTTATCGAATTCGTATATACAAATAACCGATTTGAACAGACGTTGAGGACTGTTGAACCCATGACGGTTCTATTCAGATGGTTTTCATGGTATCTTTACGGCTTCTGCCGGTTGCGCAAGGACTATAGAATATTCAGGCTGTCACGGATGCGGGATGTCCGGCTCCTTGAAAAACGTTATGAACGCCGGAATAGAGGCGTTGAACAATTTTTTAAGGAGACCGACAGGGAAGCGGACCGACACTCCCTGGATATTACCTTGAAGTTTCACCCTTCCTCCAGGACCTATATTGAAGATTATATGAAAGACGGCAGCATGGAAACCGATTCCAATGGGGATATCATTCTTCGACTTCGAATGCCGGAAAATGAATGGCTCTATGGAATGATTCTCAGCTATGGCGAGATGGTCGAGGTGCTTGAGCCTGCCCGTCTGCGCGATATTATTTATAAAAAAAGTCTTCAAATTGCAAAAAAATATCAGTAACTTCCGGTTAGGATATTGCATACCAATCTACTCAATGGTCTGGGGGATCTCTTTGAAGAGACGAACTCGTTTATGTGCAAGTTTGACCCATTAAGGTAGACGAGGCGGGCAGAGGGCTTTTTCCTGGACTTGACGGACGAAAGAACGGCTCATTTGGGAAGAGCATTCTGCCCGCCTGGGGGAGGCCTTACACCAATATCTTGCTTTTAACATTTTCGTCTCTGAAAAGAGATCCCCACAGACCATTTTTTCAGACAAAGGTGTATCATGCAATATCTTAACCGGAAATTACTGAAAAAATATCAGGACTTGAAAGATATATGACACACAGGTGTCATGTATGGGGTTTTAAATTGGACCGGAGCAATGGGGAAAGGAGTTCCCTTTTTGGGGATGATTTCTTGAAAAAAGAATCGGAGGGATGAAAATGAAAGAGATCGTTTCGAACCCGACTCTGGTAGCCTACTGTGGTCTTTATTGCGGGGCCTGCAGGAAATATCAGAAGGATAATTGTCCCGGTTGTCATGAAAATGAAGGGGCGAAATGGTGTAAGCTGCGCTCCTGCTGCATGAGCGAAGGATACGCGAGCTGCGCCGATTGCGAGCAGTTCCAGAATCCTAATGATTGTGTCAAATTCAATAATTTCATGTCCAGGATATTCGGCCTCATCTTTCGGTCCGATCGTGCAGCATGCATCCGTAGAATTCGCGAAACGGGAATCGAAGCCTATGCCGATTACATGGCCAGACAAAAACTTCAATCCTTACGAAAATAGGAACTGTTCAACCCTTTGCCGAGAAACAGGAACTCAGCAATCTCCTTACAGGGCCGGAAGGCGGACAAAAGGAATGTGAAGTTCCTCTCAGGCAATTCCCCGGTATTTCAAAACCCTCTTCAAGGCCCTGTTCCAACCCTGCCCGAATGCGTTTGATCCGGCCATATTGAGCTTTCCGCATTCAATGATCCGTTATCAGCCGATGAATTATAATTAGTGCCCATCCAGAAACGGCCAATTTCTGGATGAGCACTAATTATAATCCCTGAATGGGTCATCAATTGAAAAGCCTCCAAAGTGAATCATTAAGCTGCAATTTGACAAAAAGCGAGCTTTTTGTCATTCTTTCAACATATTCAAACATATTGATACGTCTATTAATATGGGGCGTCCGTCGTATCTCTGTTATTCCGCGTTAAGCTACTGGC
>CAYTUL010000412.1:0-4514 GCA_964441135.1 uncultured Desulfobacteraceae bacterium
TGATATCCCCCCTTATCTCGATATCATCATTTGTCAACATGTCATGGGCGATGATACCCAAGGCTCTACCCTTGTGCACAAGAATAGACTTCATACCCAGGTAATTGAAGGCATGGGCTCCCAGATCAGTCGCTGATCGTATATATGCCAGGACCAGCCTTTCTGAGTTTATAACTTTTGCGTCATACCATAAGGCACCGCCGGTAATACCCGGAATAATCTCAATACCGGGTATTCTTTTTATACATTCATGAAAGGAAACCAATTTTCCCCGCGGGATATATTTATCCGGATATGAACCCATGTTTTGATCCATGCTGATGACCTGATTCATCATAAAGGCCAGCCTGAAAATAAGACGACTTTCCATAATATTTCGGTTCGTGGGGATCAGGCACGGCATGGTGTGGATCAAGTGGGGAGCGATTTTCATCAGGATCCTTCTCTCTCTTACGGATTCCCGGACCCTTCTGAGATCCATATTTTGTAAATAGCGCATTCCACCATGGATAATCTTCAGGCTGTTTGATGAGGTACCACTGCAAAAATCCTTTTTATCGATGAGAATAGCCGATAACCCTCGCAAGGTGGCCTCCCATAAAAGGGTGGCTCCATAGATCCCTCCACCAACGATGATCAAATTATATTTCTTTAAAAGGCCCTTTGTCCGGTTATTGATCGCCATAAGAAGATAAAACCGTTCTTTACGATAACCGTGCGGTTCTTATACGCGCTTGGGTAAGTAGAAAACGGAAAGGATTCATCAAAATGCCATACGGTCTAATTGCCGTACCCATGTTCCAAAGGAGATCTTTCAATGTTTTAAATGGATATTCCATCGAAACGGATCCGTCCAATATGAAGCCGAAGCTTCCCACCCGTCTCGAGTCCATGGCTAAGGGGAGAGGATCGCTGCCGGGTAAATTCCGGATCCCATAGGTTTTACCGGCCTGCTTGAGGAGCGCTGGTGCCGGAATAAAACCTGGACGATTCCCGCTATCTCCTAAAAATATTCTTTCAAAGTTCCCTGAACTCAGAAAGCCACGGATCACCCGCCCTCGTTTCCCTACCCATTTTCCGAACCCGTAGGGAATAACCGGTATACCGTCTACCGCAATCACTGCCTGGATTGTTTCCGTGATTGACAAGCCATCTTCTATCCGCTTTTCCGTTCCAAGAGCCAGAATCTCGATATTTTCGGAAGTCACTACCTGGAATCCCTGGATCAAAAAAAGTATTTTGTCTGTTTTCTTCGCCCGCAAAGAAGAGACCTCATCTGTTAATTGAATCGACCAATCCCCTTTTACGATTATCTTTTCCTCTTTATCCTGGGCGATGTCCTTTAATTTCTCAAACCAATGATAATTTGACCCTTCTGCAAACATTAAAATGTTCATGAATGGTTTCTTTCTTCCATACCGTGACGCTGTTGCGCTCATATTGGCGTATGCTGAATCAAAAAAAATATCCAGATCATAGCAATTGTATATGTGTACATGTGCATCAATAAAAATCATTATCGGAACAACCTAAAAGGAGATTTTGAATAAGGCTTTATTAAAATGTGCATAAACAGGATTATCCAACGGTTGGATCGAACTCAGCAGGATTTTCCTTAACCGAAGTTATCCCAAATTCTCTTCATTGCTCATTCTTAAAGTCTTTAATAATTCATCCAAGCGAGTAAAAGAAAAATCTGAAATTAATCTTTTCAACCTATTTTCCGTCTTGTTTATATTGATATATGTCCTGAAACGTGAAAGAAGGCTTCCATCTCTTATCTTCGGCAGAGAATTATCGATCTCCCATGGATGAAGATAGAATACAAAAGGTTTATCCTCATTCTGGTTAATTTTTTTTAATAAAGTCCTGGACAGGAAATAGGGAAATAACCTGAAATACCCCCCGCCTGCTACAGGAACATTCTTTCCGAAAAGAGTCCATGTCGCCATTGGAAACTCAATTATAGAACTGTGATCCGATAACATAGTAATATTAAAAGATGGGTTGGATTCTTCGAAATCATAGTCCATCGGTAATAGATCATATGCTTGTTTATTTCCAAATGTGATCCGGGTTGGAAATCTCGGCGCTTGGGGAAAGCCGTAAACATCGTGTTTGACGGGAAAAATGCTGGAATCATATTGGAAGCCAAGTTCGATGAGAACTTCAAGCGCCCATATTGTCTCTCTTGTGATTGAATAGGTGGGGGCTCTATAACCCAAAATCTCTTCTCCAACGATCTCCTCCAAAATATTTTTGGCCCTTTTAATATCTTCCCTGAATTCATCTCTATTCTGATAAAAAATGAGTTGATGAGCATATCCGTGACACGCCACTTCATGGCCTCTAATATGTATGTCTTTAACCAGTTGAGGATATCGCTCCGCAATCCAGCCGAGAATGAAGAAAGTGGCGCGGGGCTTATGGTCGTGTCCGTAGTCCATTGTCCGTGGTCTGTTGGGCGAATCAAGCATATCAAGAATCCTATAGGTATTTTCCTCAACATGTGATTCAAAGGAAGCCCAATCTTTCCTTTTAATTACGTTAGAAAAAGCATGAATCTGGAAATAATCCTCAACATCTATCGTTAGCGCATTGACAATCATGGTCAATCCGGATTTTCCTTTTTAAAAAAGTTGTATATTACAGATTTTACAACCCAGGCCAACTGGTCTGCCAATAAATCTACATCTTTGTAAAAAGCAGGTTTTGAGTCATTCTTAAGTCTGTTGTTCATTTTTTCTTTAATTCTTGTCAGACTCAAACCCTCCCCTTTAAGCTTCTTTATTTCTTCGAGGATTGATAAGTGCTCCTGTTTATAACGCCTCTGTCCTCCCCGGGTTCTAAGGGGAACTAACAGCCCTTCCATCTCTTTTTCCCAAAATCTCAGGGTAGGTTTTGTTATATTTAATTTTTGACTGACTTCCTGAATGGTTAACGTTCGTTTAAACTCATCCGGATAATTCATTCTTGCACCTGTCAGGTTGTTCTGGGTAGGAAGTTCATTTTACATGTGGCGGTAAAATCATGTTTGAATTGAGAATTATTGTTTGGTTTCGAAACCGTTTTTTCTTATAATTCTCGGGCTCCGCCCCCTCGAATTACATCGATAATATTAAGTAAGCTGCGTTGTATCTCTAACTTTAACTTGAACTTGAAGGATGCAAAAAAAATGCCAGAAAAAAACATCTGGCTTATTAAATCTTTTATCTTATTATTCTATGAAGTTATATAAGAGATATTTTAAACAATAACTTTTCAGGTAGAGATGTGAGTGGATATTAACGTAAAATATGAAATAATTTTCCATTAATTGGAATCTTTTTACATATTATTTTGGTAATCAATTACATACTTGATGGTTGCGCACATTCTTCAGAAATTCACCATCAGCCTGCTTCTTTTGGAATTATACGTTTTATTGAATTTACTATACGTTCGGCAGTTCTTCCATCCCACAATTCCGGAATATGCCCTTTTCGAATATTTCCCGATATGATTTTCTCAACCCGGTCTTCAAGCTCAACAGCCGTACATAGCTGATTCGTACCCAGGTCGATCGTAACCGGCCTTTCGGTATTGGGCCGCATGGTTAAACAGGGAATACCGAGGTAGGTCGTTTCCTCCTGAATTCCACCGGAATCTGTGATTACAAAATGACAGTTAAAAACAAGATTCATGAATCGGACATAGTTTAGCGGATTGACAATATGAATTCCTGAAGAAGCTTTAAAAATCCTCATAAGATCAAATTTCTCAAGATTTTTTCTCGTGCGGGGGTGAATAGGAAAAACCAGAGGAATATTCTTCGAGATATTATTCAGGGTGACACATATGGATTTTAGAATCCTTTCATCATCCACATTCGAAGGACGGTGTAGGGTCACCAGGCAGTAATTACCTGGGCTTAGACCGAACTTAATATATGTTTTTTCTTTTTCGATTTTATTTCTCAATAATTCCAGGGAGTCAATCATGATATTCCCGACTCGAAATACTTTCTCTTCCGGAATACCTTCATTTAATAGATTGGTGTCTGCGTCCGGGGAGGGCGTCCAAAGGATATCAGCCAAGGTATCGGTGACCAGACGGTTTATCTCCTCCGGCATACTGCGATCAAAAGACCGGAGTCCCGCCTCGAGATGGGCAATTAACGGCCTTTGACCGTGTCGGTTGTCGGTTTTCCGTTGCCCGTTGTGAATATTGTAGGTTACTTTAGATGCTGCAAGGGTACAGGCAGCAGTTGAATTGACATCTCCCACAACAATGACCATATCGGGTCTTTCTTCCATTAGGACCTTTTCATAGGCTATCAGTACTCTACCGGTCTGCTCCGCATGTGTACCGCTTCCAATTCCCAAATGGAGATCGGGTTCGGGAAGGCGGAGATCCTTAAAAAAGACATCGGACATATTAATATCATAATGCTGACCGGTATGGACAATCATGGGGGCCGCCCATTTCTCTTTCTTCAATGCATGATAGAGGGGAGCCACCTTCATAAAGTTGGG
>CAYTUL010000413.1:0-4514 GCA_964441135.1 uncultured Desulfobacteraceae bacterium
GGGGGATATGGCTTCACTAATCGAAGCACTCTGTGTTTTATCAAGAATCGGGGGGTGATTTAGTGAACGGATACGATACTATTCCTCGCACATTCTTTCCAGCTCTTCCACGGAAAAGTCGTCATTCCAGATTCCTGCCCCCACCTGGTATGGATAACGCTCCGACTGAATAATAAAGGCAATTTTTCTGGTAGGCTTATCCTCCCCGGGTTTGGGCCATTCATATTCCGCCCATTGTCCCTTTGGATTTTTAGCGGCTTCGGCTAAGGTAGGCGCAAAGGGCATGACTTGAGGCGTGTCGCCTTCGGACTGCTTGGGAGCAAAGGGATGTCCGATAAGTTGAAAGTTATTACTATGCTGCACGAAGCAATAACTGTCTTTCCAGATAAACCTTCCCTCCGGATTATTAAATTCGTCTAATCCCTTCTCACCCATACTGTTAAGGTAAGTAAGGCCTCTATGGACAAGTTCATAAATCTCCTTGGGTGTCGCCTTATCATCCACTTTAAATTTGCCTACTCTCTCTTTGAGCTGTTCGGCTAACCTTGACAGGTTATTAGCGCTGTTATCGACTTCCGCGCTAAGGTTGGACATGCTGTCCGAACTCTGGTTAAGCTCCGAGATCTCCTTTGCCATCTCCTCTGTCACGGATGAACTGTGCGCGATATTCTTGTTGACTTCCTCTAACCCCTTAGAAGTCTGGGCGAGATTATCCGCTATCTTGTGGGTGGTGACGGACTGCTCTTCAACCGAAGAGGCGATGGTGGAAACAATCTCATTCACATTGTCGATGACTATCGAGACCTGCTCTATCTCCCCGACAGTTGAGGAGGTCGATTCCTGGATTCCCGTTATCTTACTCTTTATTTCCTCCGTGGCACCGGCGGTCTGTCGCGCTAACTCTTTAATCTCGTTTGCCACCACCGCAAATCCCTTACCCGCTTCCCCTGCGCGGGCTGCCTCAATTGTCGCGTTTAATGCCAGAAGGTTTGTCTGCTCGGATATTTCCGTAATGGTCTCCGTTACCTTGCCTATCTCCTGGGCTGCCTTTCCAAGCTCTCCTATTTTGCCCGTCGCACTCTTCGTCTTGAAGACTGCTTCATCGGTGACGGAGCGTGCCTTCTCCGAATTCTTCGCGATTTCATTGACTGTAGCGTCCATCTCTTCAATGGAAGCCGCAACCGAATTGCTGTTCGCGGCCGCCTCCTCCATAATTGCCGAAACAGAATGCATCTTAAAATTCATTTCATCCGCCGAAGCGGATACTGTATCGGATTTGCTATTCATACTGCCGGCCTCTTCCGACATTCTGCCGGAAAGATTTGAGAGATCCATGGAGGCCTTCATCAGACTCCTTGCGTCTTCGATAATGTCACTGACTATCCACTGGAGCTTCTTGACGAATTTATTAAAGGCTGTTGCCAGCTCTCCAATTTCATCCCTGCTTCTGACATCAAGCACCTTTGTCAGATTTCCTCCCCCTTCTGCTATTTCTTTCAGGCCCCCGACCACGCTGATAATCGGCCGGATAATCGAATTCCCCAAAAGCCATGCTAACAGGGTACTCATAAAAAGGCAGATAACGGCTATAATAACGAGAGATAAAAGCATGTCCTTAACCGTTTTCTGGACTTCTGCCCGTGAGAGCAGGATGCTCAGGGTCCCGGTTTCTTCAGACCCTCCTGATAGTGGGAACATCCCCTCAAAATAGGCCCCCTGGGATAGATTGAGTTCACGATAGAGGCCATTTTTTACATTAATACCCCGTGTTTTAACTGTAGGCTTTTTAATCTCTTCGCTTATTTCTATATTATTATAGCTTTTAAGTGTGCCCACGCTGAGTCTTGAACCCAGGAATAGATTAATGTCCGTGTTTGAGATCCTCCCCATTTCCCATAAAAAGCTGTCATCGAGGGGGCGGGAAGACACGACCAGCCCAATCTGCGCCCGTTCCATCTCATTCGTATCCGTATTATAAACGGAGCTCATGATGGGAGCGGTCGCATTGAACCTCAGGAGACCTCCCTCTGATTTCATTGTTATATCCGGGTGTTCCGGTAATGGGAGTTGATATTTAATAGAAACGGGAAAGGCCAGTTCCGCTTCCTGCCATTGTTCCATCTTCGGGCTCTCCCCCAAGGGGATAATGGCCTGGGTAATTTTTTCATTAGCCTGATCCACAGGGTATGCAAGATAGGCCTGTTTTTTATCAAAGGAAGCCGCACACACCCAATCACCATCGGAATCGTACAGGACTATCATTGGAATCCCGCTCGCCTGCGCGAGCTGGTTGAGAAAGGAAACCAGCTCGGCCCTCTGCTCCATTGTGGCACTCTGAAAAGATTCATCGGTTTTACTTTGCTGTATAAAACTAACCTTTTCCCCCCAGTCCTGTTGATTACCGATCTGGAAAGTGACGTTCTGAAGACCTTCCGTTATCTTATTTATTTGACCCGAAACCATCTGGACGACCTGGTCTACACGTTTCCTAGCGGTTTCCTTGCTCTGATTTCGTATCAGGACATAAACAATGACCATGGCGAGAGTTATGGAAAGTCCTATGGACAAAAATCCGTTTGCTATCATTTTTGTCTTGATGCTCATCTTCATCCCAGGGTCTCCTTGTATATTACCTTTATCAAATGAATATGTTAGTGCGCATTCATCGGCGCTAAAAAAGATGAGACCAAAGTGCCGCTCTTTGAACAAGACAATGAAGCTTTCAACAACATTTTTTTCCGCTTGAATGGAACAGGGTTGAAACCGCAGCCGTTCAATTATAATAGCAGGTGTAATGAACAGATTTCCTGCAAAGGTTGTGCCATGTTAAGTGGATAAATAAAATAAGGATTTCAACCGCTTGAAACCAGGAAAGAAGCCATGCTAAAGGACGAAAAAAAGGGAAAAAATTTGACAGGTGTCATGAAAATGACGACAATATGAACGTTTTTATCTTACCTTGTCAAGAATCAGGATGGATTCTTTTTATTTGGTGTGCCTTCTTTCATTCACTTCAAGATATTGAGATGACTCTGTTTTAGGTCACTCAAAATGCACAAGGGGAGCTTTACCGATCGGGAACACGTTGAAACCCATCTTGAAAAGGGCCCGGTGATTCAGAATATTCCTGCCGTCGAAAATAAAGGCCGGTCGGCACATGGATCGAAGGATACGCTCATAATCCAGACCCCGGAACAATTCCCATTCCGTCAGAATGGCAACGGCGTGACAGTCCTCCGCCGCTTCATAGGGGTCTTCCGTAAAGTCCAGACTCTCAACCACATCCGCCAGGTCGTTTTTGGCATTTTCAAGGGCCTCGGGGTCCGAGATGACTACCCGGGCGTGCTCTTCTAACAGACCCCTCGTAATATATATTGCGGGTGATTCACGCGTGTCCCCTGTATTGGCCTTGAAAGCAAATCCAAACAGAGCGATCTTTTTCCCTGCAACGGTATTGAACATATTGGCAAGCATGTTCTGAACAAATCTTTTCTCCTGCCATTCATTGATTTTGACTACATTTTCCCAGTAATCGGCCACTTCATAAAGGCCGTAACCCTGGCAGATATAGACAAGGTTAAGGATATCCTTTTTAAAACATGAACCGCCGAACCCGACACTCGCCTTCAGGAATTGGGGGCCGATCCTGGAGTCCTTCCCCACGGCGTAGGCGACCTCCTCAATATCGGCCTCGGTTTTTTCACAAAGGGCCGAGAGAGAATTGATTGAAGAAACCCTCTGGGCCAGAAAGGCATTTGCCGTCAGCTTGGAAAGCTCCGAGCTCCATACATTGGATTCAATGATCCTTTCACGGGATACCCAATTGGCGTAGATATCGGATATCTCTTTTCGGGCCTTTAATCCCGCCTCTGTCTCCCTTGATCCAATGAGCACCCGGTCGGGGTTCTCAAGATCCCTGACGGCGGTCCCTTCAGCGAGGAATTCTGGATTGGATACAACCTCGAAATTGATCATACCCGGATTTCCATTGAGAATCCTCTCCATAGCCTTGGCGGTTCTGACGGGAAGGGTCGATTTTTCCACAATGATTTTACCATGCTCCGAATTGGCCAGGATCTGTCTCGCGGTTTTTTCCCAATATTGCAGGTCAGCGGCCTTACCCGCGCCCTGGCCGAAAGTTTTTGTAGGGGTGTTTACCGAAACGAAGATGATACCGGCTTCCCTGATACCTTGTTCTATTTCCGTTGAAAAGAACAGGTTTCTGCCCCTGGCCTGTTTTAAAAGATCATACAGACCGGGTTCGTAAATGGGCAGATTTTCGCTATTCCAACTCTCGATCTTCTTCTTGTCAATATCGACGACCGTCACCTTGTACTGAGGACATTTTGCTGCAATCATAGCCATTGTAGGACCGCCCACGTAACCAGCCCCTATACATAGAATATTTTTTTCAAAATCCATGTTTTTGCCTTTCCAATAGATATTTGGTCTCAGTATCGTCCGGTTAGGATATTGCATACCAATTTACTCAATGGTCTGCGGGGATCTCTTTG
>CAYTUL010000414.1:0-4509 GCA_964441135.1 uncultured Desulfobacteraceae bacterium
CCCCTACCAGGCAGAAATTGAAGCTGATATCCGAGGCCGGAATCGATGTCATCTTCTGTCTTCCCTTTACCAGGGAATTTGGCGCCATCTCGGCTCAGGATTTTGTAAGAAATGTCCTTGTGGAGATCATAGGGATCAAAGAAATGGTGGTGGGCTATGACTACACCTTCGGAAAGGGCCGCCAGGGGAACATAGACCTTTTACGAAAAATGGGCGAAGAGCTGGGTTTCAAAGTCCATGTAGTAGAACAGATCCGCCTGGACAACACATTAATATCCAGTACATCCATTCGAAATTTCGTGCAACAGGGAGACCTGGAGGCCGCGAAGAATTTATTGGGCAGGGACTACCAGGTGTCAGGAATCGTAACAAAGGGTGCGGGAAGGGGTGGAAGACTCCTGGGTTTCCCTACCGCCAACCTAATGCCCGCCGATGAATTGATTCCCAGGAAAGGCGTTTATGCCGTCATGGCGGATCTGGATGGCAGGAGTTATTTCGGTGTGTGCAATATTGGAAATAATCCCACCTTCGGCGAAAACGCCCTTTCCATAGAGACCCATATACTTGATTTTACTGGAAACATATTGGGAAAGGAATTCACCATTAAATTTATTCACCGCCTCCGGGAAGAAAAGACTTTCCAGAACGCCCGGGAGTTAGCCGATCAGATTAATAAAGACATCCAGCGCACAAAAGAGTTGTTCGGCCTCCATGAATAGGGAGGAAAAACCACACGGCCCCATAAACCTGAAGTTATGGATCGGGCTGCTTCTGAGCGCCCTTTTCCTTTTCTTAGCCTTCAGGCAAGTCGATCTTCCAAGGATCTGGACGGTGATCCGGTCTTCCAGGCTTCACTTCCTTCTCCTTGCGGGCGCCGTCACCTTTTTTCAGCAGGTTATCCGTGCGTGGCTGTGGCGCGTACTCCTTGAACCCGTTAAAAAGACCGGCTTTATGAATCGCCTGTTATCCCTTCTGATCGGGTTTGCCGCCAACTGTCTTCTGCCCGCCAGGCTGGGAGAATTTATCCGGGCAAGCTATCTGGGCCGGAGGGAGAATATCAGCGGAAGCTCGGCCTTTGGGACAATTGTCGTTGAAAGGATTTTTGACGGATTCACGCTTCTTTTTATTCTCCTGATCGGCCTAATGGGCACGACCTTTCCGGATGAGCTGCAAAAGGTTTCCGGCACCCTGAGGACTACGGGGCTGACAATGTTTTTGGCCTATATCCTGATAATCGTCTTTATTATCGGGTTTAAATACAGGACCGATGTATTTTTGACGATTTTTAACAGGGTTCTGTTTTTTCTATCCCATCCCCTCCGGTCAAGGGCAACGGATATGATCCGGAACTTCAGCCGTGGTTTAGTCCCCATGAGAAACGGCCAAGGATGGGCCCAGGCAATCTTCTATTCCTTTTTTTTATGGACATCATCCCTTTATCAGATACAACTGGTCGAGTTCTCCATTGGATTATCCCTGCCCTTTATTGCTACATTTCTGATCATGGCCATGGCCTCCTTCGGAGTAATCATCCCGTCAGCCCCGGGATTTATCGGGACATTTCATCTGGCCGCCCAGTACGGCTTCCTCTTTTACGGTGTTCCAAGGGAAGAGGCCCTGTCCGCGGCCATTCTATGGCACGCCGCCTTTTTCTTCCCCACCATTCTTTTCGGACTCATAGCCTTTATATGGCTGCAGATACCGAACGGCTGGCTTTCTGAAAAAGTTCGCCTACATACCGAATAGTTATAGATATATTTGACTCCATGAACACCCATTGATAAGATTATAAAAATGTCCGTTGTCTGTTGTCAGTGGTCCGTTGTATAAGTGATTTAAATACGTTATGTAACAAGGTTGTTTGAATTATAAATCATGGCAACTTACTGAAAAAGTAGCCATTTTTAGTCCTGACTACAGACAGCGGATAACAGACAATTGGACATGACACAAATCTACATAAAGTTATCCGAAAGATGTAAAAGAACCGTCCCATAATGACCGATAATCCGTCCATAAATAGAAGATCTTTTTTGAAGATGTCCGGTGCCTTGGGTTTGGGCCTGGCCACATGGGGAATTACTCCCCTGAGATCCCGGGCGAATCCGGCCGGTAATGATCTTCACAGGGTTTTCGAGAACCGCCTGGCAATGGGAACCACCGTTTCCATAATCCTTTTATGTGCATCAGAAAAAAAGGCCGGCAAAATAATGGAATTAGCCTACAAAGAGATCGACAGGATATCGGGATTAATGAACCGTTTTGATGATAAATCGCCTATCTCCCGGCTTAACAGGGAAGGCCGGTTAATGGACGCCCATCCCGATATCATCAAGGTCGTTACCACTGCCCTTAAATATTACAGGCTTACCCACGGCGCCTTTGATATATCCATCAAGCCCGTAATCGATCTATTCATGGAAAAGTTTTCGGGCGGCAAGAATGACTACCCCTCAAAAAAAGAGATCCAGCATGCCCTGGAACGGGTCGGTTCCGATAAGATCGAGCTGAAGGGCAGGGATATCCGGTTTCTGAAGCCAGGCATGAGTATCACCCTGGACGGCATTGCCAAGGGTTATGCCGTGGACAGGGCGTCAAAGGTGGTTTTAAACAACAACGTTGAAAACCACCTGATCAACGCCGGCGGCGATATCTTGGCCATGGGTCTTCGTCCCGACGGAAAACCCTGGAGAGTGGCCATACAGGACCCCATGAAGCGGAAAAGTCATCTGGATATCCTGGACTTGACGGATGTAGCGGTTGCCACCTCCGGCAACTATGAGAACTACTTTGACCGGGAAAAGATGTTTCATCACATCGCGAATCCCAAGACAGGGAGGTCCCCTGTTATCAATGTCAGCGCGTCGGTCATTGCACCGACCACCATGGATGCGGACGCCCTTGCCACGAGCCTTCTCGTCATGAGCGCCGGTGATGGAACCCGGCTTATCGATTCCCTTCCCCGGTGTGAATCTCTCGTTATCTCAAGGAATAACCACAGGACAACATCCGCCGGATGGAAGAGAGAGGCCCCATAATCTTCCCTATTCATTCCCTGTCCGATCCCTCCTTTTTTCCTCCTTGAACCGGAACCTGAAGGCCCCTAACTTGATCATCGCGGGGATGAGCAAAATGTCCGTTAACATGGCGACCGCGAGGGTGGCGGGAAGCAGTGTTCCGAGGTTTTTGACCAGAAAGTAATCCGCGATCGCGAAGGGCGCGAATCCGGCCACGAGTATGACGGAGGTCATGATGATGGCCCGGCCCGAAAAGTGAAAGGTCCTGTCGATAGCCATGGAGATATCACCGGTCCTTTGAAACTCATAACGGTAGCGAAACAGGAAATGGATGGTATCGTCCACGGAGATACCGATCGCGATTATGGCCACCATGAAAACATCCGGATCCACGTAATCCCAGAACCAGCCGAGATAACCGCCAAGGAGCAGGATAGGTATCACGTTCGGGAGCATCGACCACAGCCCTCCGGAGAGGGACCGGAGGGCGATGACCATCATCACGAATATGGTCAAAAAAGCGAAAATCAATCCCCTTTTCTGGCCATCCAAGAAGGCAGCGAGCCATTCCCCGACCAGGGCTATGATTCCTGTAACCTCAATCCGAATCCTGTCCCCTAATAGGACATGGCCAGAACTTACGGCCTCCCGGCTTATTCTATGTGCGGCCAAAGCACCGCTATCGTTGAGTCTCATCTGGATGCGAAGGGTCTTGCCCTCCGGGTCCACCATACTCTTGATCTCATCGTCCCCGGACAGCCGGAGTAGATAGAGATACTTCGAAATGTCCTCGCCGGTTAAGGGCGGGGGGGCTCCTTCCGGATTACCTGGATGGAACCGGCGATGAATGTAATCAAGGAGGTCAACCATGGAAACGACGCTATCCACCTCAGGAATTTGAAGAAGGACCTTCTGAAATTTCGATACCCTCGAAAGAAAATCAGGGCGAATCAGGTTCCGGGCTTCGGGGGATTCCACATAGATATCCATGAAATGTATCCCATTAAAATACTTGGAAAAATAACGTAAATCGGCCCTGATGGGGTTATCTTCGGCAAAATCTTTTATGAAATCCTTCTCCACTTCGATGCGTGTTGCGCCGATAATGGTCAGCACCAACAGGACACCAAAGGTGGTGACGATAACCCAGGGCCTCTTTTTCGTCAGGTGAACCACAAGATCTATGGTCCTGGTCAGGAGGAGTTGGGCCCTGGTGGCCGCGCCCACCCGCAGGGGCTCCGGTGCCTTCATAAGGGAAAAGATGATGGGCGTAAGGGTCATGGCGATAAGGAGGGAGAGCCCGACCCCGACACCCAAAACCACTCCGAACTGGTGATAGGCGGGGGCCGGGATCAGGGCGAGGGATATAAACCCGAAGAATGTCGTCAAGGAGGTAAAAAAGCAGGCACCTCCGACCTCGGAGCAGGACTTTACTATGGCACGGGCCTTTTGTTCGCCCCTGGATATCTCAATATGGTAGGAGCTGCATAGG
>CAYTUL010000415.1:0-4495 GCA_964441135.1 uncultured Desulfobacteraceae bacterium
TCAAGGAGATATCTACCTGCTTTGTAGCAAATGACCAAATATTTGGGGTTTGCAATGCATTACACTTCGTCTCAAGGGTTATGAGGAATAAACCCCAAATATTTGGTCATGGCAACGCCCAATGGAACCTCAAAAAGATATCCCCTTGAAAAGAAACATCATACCTGCTTTCCCTAAAAAATTTCTTTGGGGTTAAATCAAGACCACGTCTTTCCCCGTACAAAGCATCGGGATCTTCGATGGGCGTGGATTTTTTATTGATTTACAATTGAGGCCAGCAGGTCCAGTTCCTTTGATACGCAGTGTTCAAGGCTGAAGTGGTCAACTACATAGTCACGCGCAAGACGCCCCATATTTTCACGTAGATGAAAATCATTCAGAACTGTCATGATCGCATTGCGAAGGTTTTCAATTTCAGGTTCACACAGAATGCCTGTCCGCCCATGCTCGATCAGATCCCGAATGCCGGGCGCATTCGTCCCTACTACCGGGAGGCCGCAGGCCATTGCCTCTATCAGGACCTTGGGCATTCCTTCCCATTTTGATGGGAGCACGAATGCCTGGCAGGTATTCAGTAGTTCAGGGAGGTCATTATTGGGGATATTTCCACAAAAACGCGCTTTGATCCCCTTGCGGACTGATATATACTTAAGATCGGACTTTAATTCTCCATCACCGATTATCAAAATAGACGCGTTCTTGACTCCTGACAAGGCTTCCAGCAATAACTCGATATTCTTTTCCGGACTTAACCGGCCGATAAAGCACAACCGGCCCTGTACCTTTTTTATATCGGGAATGGGCCGGAAGATATGGATATCAACGGGATTGGGAATAACGTTAATCTTATTTGACGGGATCCGGTACCGCTTAATGACCTCTTTCTTTATTTCCAGCGTGGTTACTATGGAGGTGTCCGAATATCTGAAGGCTAACTTTTCCAGAAAAGAGATGAAGCTTGTGCGTAATCTGCAATACCCCTTTCGTTTCTGATCTAAGGAGAGGAGATAGCCGCATCGAAGGACAAGGGGTTTGCCATATAAAAACTTGGCGAACCCTCCCGCCCACCAGCCATTAATCTGATTGGTTTTATAAATATCCGCGTTCCGCATCCTTTCTCGATAGAAGAAAGGACCGAGAATGCTGAAGAGATCTGTGGGCAATCCCCGGCGGTTGGAGAGGGCTTCAAAACCATCCGTATCCTGAAGGATCCTGTCCTCTGACTCCTTCCCATAGCTGAGGAAAGATACCCGCTTAAGATGGGGCAGCATTTTTTTGTAGGGCTTCAATTCCCGTTCCAGCAAACCGGAATCTTTCCACAGGGACAGGGAGACGCCACGACTGAAAAAAAGGATCAATCTCATCCACGGACAAGTATTTGAAAATGGCCAAAGGGTTATCATTTTTTATGACAAACTGTGTACAGTTCGCCATATCTCAATCTGTATTCGATAATACTCAAACCGGCACTGTCCATTTCCCTTGAAAATGAGTTGAAGGAATATTCAATATGATGAGAAGAATCAAGCAGGTAGGGCAGACCCCTCTCTTTTTTATACAACGTAATCCAGTCCCTATCTATCATTGGGACACGGAAGAGAAACCTGTCGCTGTAACGGGAGATGTTCCTCAGGAATGGGACTCGGTTTTTTATATGTTCAAGGACATTGGAAAATATAACCGCGTCGAATTGCCTGTTAAAAGGATAGACAGTCGCGTCGCCTACAAGGAATTCTATATTATTACTCCTATTGAGTTCCCGTGCCTCCTTTATTTTTTCAGGATCTATATCGATACCGACTATCCGCTCGCAGGAATGAATAAGGTCTCTCGCCAGTGCGCCGTTGCCGCAACCGATATCAAGCACCTCCCAATGGTGTCTGATTTTTGATGAAAACCATTGATGATAATCTAAAATTCGGTGTTTAGGGTGCAATCCGTTTGGCTCCAGACTCGAGGACAGTAATCCCGCGAGATAGTATGACCCGTTGTGGATCCTGAGAATGACATCAATAACCTTTGAAGCCACGAATTTTGAACAGATTGTCCTTTTGGCTATTGCCTTATATCTCCCCGCCATCTATAAACCCATATTGCCGCGCGTCATATCATTTTATGGAGGTTATTTTCCCCTGTACTCTCCACGCGAATAATTTCAGAAAGATTTTTATCAAACCCGTCGTGCTCAGACATTTGGGTGTATGTTTCCCGTTTAATACCTTATTATGGATCTCTTTCATGAAGCCCTTATACGCATTTGCCACATCTTCTATGGATGGCAATGATATTCCTTCCTGATATTCAGAGTAGCTCGATCCGATCTTTTCCAGAATATCGGGGATATCCTCCGGCTTATCAAAGAGCTCTCCGCCTTTTCCGATGATCTCCGGATTGCTCGAAAAGTTATAGGCTATGGAGGGTAAGCCGCAGTGAAGGGCCTCAAGCAGGGCATTGGAGCATGCCTCGACCCTTGATCCGAATATATAGATATCATGACGCTTTAATACATCCGACAGTGAATTTGAAGGTAATGGATCTATATGTTTAATATTGTTGAATTTTATCGGTGAATTGCCGACAAAGGTCATCTCGTACCGGGTGAAATCGAGGTTTTGATCAAGCCAGTCATACACATCAAAGCCCTTTCTCGGATTCGAGGACCAACTTGTAGCGACAAGCCTCACCTTTCGTTCATTTGAGAAGTAAATCCTGCCTTTTCTATTAAATATGTCCGGGTTCACTCCGTTATGGATGACCACATCAAAATGATTCCTGAAGAGACCGAGACGATAATTCTCGGCCCTGGACCATTCAGACTGAAAAATGGTTCCGTCGGAAATCATCCTGGCGGCCAGATCAACTACATGATCTCTTCTGTCGGACATGGAATTATACAGCCTCATGGGACCGTCAATCCTGTGCACGAATATTTTTTTGGGGTGCCTTCGCTTTGCCATAGCCACGTTTTGAATTGAATGATGGCTATTAAAAAGCAGGACATCGGCTTCTTTTGGTGAGTCCGTTCGGTATCCCTTTGATGCCAGGACACGATTGAGTATTCCGAGAAACTGATTTCCTCCTCCGGCGGGGGATTCCGCGGCCTGATACATGAAGAAGATTTTCATCCTTTTAGCATTTTTTTTTAGCGGTTATAAAATAGCCCGTCGTAATGTGTTTTTTTTGAGCACTTGTAAGGATATCCAAAAACCGGAAGAGGGGGCCGAATGCCCTCAGTGCAAGACGGAGCAGACTGAATAGTATGGTTTTTCGGCCTTCCCGGGCATATCCGGTGCATACATGAATGATATCGTTTATTACCGCCCCAATAGAACCCATTGGCTCTATTTCAATTTTATCGAAATCCGCATTCATTAACATTTCTTTCAGTTCAAGAGCCGTAAAGCGATGGCGATCGGCCCAATAATCTCCATGTACGGGGACAAGAAACGGGGTTGATAGCAGTAAGGTCCCTCCCGCAGAAAGAATGCGGTTTATCTCCTTCAAGACCCTGCCGGGATCAGGAAGATACTGCATGACCTCGGTCACAATGACTGTATCAATGGAGTTGTCTTTAAGGGGAATCAATTCTGCCGAGCAGCAGTAATCAGGATTCGCATCCGCGTCAGAATTCAGGTAACGCCAGCTTTTTACCCTATCAAGCGGGGGACGGAATAATCCCCTTTTATCCGTTTTCTTTCCGCCGATATCCAGGACATTCCCCTTCATCAGGGGAATCACCCCAAACAGGGCCTGATCCAATAGCCTGCGCCTGCGGGTAATCACAAATCTCTTATGAAAGTAAATTCCGTTTGGTCCGGTATGGCATTGAGCTTCTCCTCCAGCCAGGCAATACCTGCCAGTACAATCTCTCTATCGTGAAAGTCGACAACCCGTTTATTGCCGATAATCTTCAACCCCATCCAGTCATGATCTGAGGTATTACAGTTTATGATTTTTATGCCGTTTTTCACACAGGCTCTCATGGTAGAATCTGAAAAGACGTTTCCGGGCGGAACAAACGTAATGATTTCTGTTTCGAAATAGGCCTGTAGGATTTCTTGAGAAAGCTTCAGGTGTTCGAAGTGATCCTGTTCGGGGAGCCAGTCCCAGAATTCCCTATGGTATTTTCTGTTCGAGGAGAAGAATCTTGGTCTGAATCGCATCTTTTCTGTCACACAATGCGTCAGGCCATGGTTGGCCACTTCTATCAAACCGGATCGCATTCCCTCCTTGATTATTTTTGCCTGGGCCGGATATTTCTCGGGAAACGGTATTCGTTCGCCCGTAAATTCAACCCAGGTGGCCGTAATGGCGACAGTCAGTCTCGCCCCATACCTTTCAAGCGTTTCTAATACAGATACCCATTCATCCGGCGTCATTTCAGGGTAGGGCCCCCAGGCGCGAAATGAAGGAAGGTATTTCAGGAAAAGGATATTCCCCAGGCCGAAGGCTTTATTTGAGTAAACCTCGTATTCCTTGCTGCTTGCCCCAATAT
>CAYTUL010000416.1:0-4491 GCA_964441135.1 uncultured Desulfobacteraceae bacterium
GCCCTGACCCTTATCATAACAGGAATTTTATCACTGGCCTTTATAGCATTCAGCGGAATGATCCAGATTCAGTAGTCATATGGAAGCAGATATTATTGAGTTATTCATAAGTATAATAATCGTCGGCGGTATCGGTGCGGTGCTGGCATTGCTGCTGGAGATCGCCTATATGTACCTTGGAAACTACGGGGAGAGGAGGATCCTTATCAATGATGAAAGAGAAATCGTCGTCATGGGCGGAAGATCGTTACTCGCGTCCTTAAAAGAAGAAAAGATCTTTATTCCGTCCGCCTGCGGGGGAAAGGGGACCTGCGCCTATTGCAAGGTCAGGGTCTCCGAGGGCGGGGGGCCGGTTCTGCCCACAGAGACGCCCTATCTTTCCCACGAGGAGGCGGAAGAAGACATCAGGCTGAGTTGCCAGGTAAAGGTGAAGGACGATTTAAAGATCCACATACCCGAGGACCTTTTCCTCATAAGGGAATTCAAGGGGAAAGTAGCAGAACTTATTGATTTAACAGATGAAATAAAGGGCTTAACCATGGATATCCTGTCTCCTGAAGAGGGGATCAATTTTAAACCGGGTCAGTATGTTCAACTGGAGGTACCGAAATACAAATTGATCAAAAGCCCTGAATACCGGGCCTATTCCATCTCTTCCGATTCCGAGCAGAGTCACAGGATCGAACTCGTCATTACGAGGGTGCCTGAAGGAGCTGTTACAACCTATGTGCACGATTATATGAAAAAGGGGGAAGTGCTTGCTCTCTACGGCCCCTACGGGGATTTTTATCTGAGGGAATCCGCAAGGGGAATACTCATGGTGGCGACCGGATCCGGGCTCGCCCCCATAAAATCTATGCTTCACCAGATCGAAAGAAAAGAAATAAAAAGGGATACCAGACTTTTTTTTGGCGCGAGGACCCTCTCGGACCTCTATTATTACGAAGAACTCAGGGAACTTGAAAAAAGGATGGATAATTTTATATTTACGCCCACATTGTCACGGCCGGATGAAACAGATCAGTGGCAGGGAGAAAAGGGCCGCGTGACAGCCCTCATTGATAAATACGTTCCCGAAAGGGCTGCGATCGATGTCTATCTCTGCGGATCTCCTAATATGATAGAAACCTGTATAGATCACCTGAAGAAAAAGGGAATTTCGGAAGGATCCATCTATTTTGATAAATTTGAATAGATTCATGCATGAAAGAAAAATCATGGCATAATACCTTTATAATGGTTATTATCTAAAAACAAAAAAGATGGTACTCCTGAAGATCCAGAAATCCATTATCGAGGAACTGTTTGGCTTTTTTTTCCATTCAATGAGGTCGGAGCATGAGTGCGGATAATCTTATCTATTCATCGGATCCGGAAGATTTTTATTATGTGGATATAAATGTCCCCTGTCAGAGCGCGTGTCCCGCTGACACCAATATTCCCGCCTATATTCGAGCCCTCTTTGAAAATGACTATGACGGCTCCTATCGTATCAACCGGCTTGCAAACATCCTGCCGGGGGTTCTCGGCAGAATCTGCTCGAGACCCTGCGAAGACAGATGCCGCCACGGCGAGCCCGAACTCGGCCTGCCTGTGGATATATGCCATATTAAGAGGGCCGCCTCAGACTTTAAAGGAGACAGGTCCGTACCCATCGAACCTGCCGCTAACATTGGCAAGCGCGTGGCAATAATAGGAGCCGGACCTGCGGGGCTCGCGGCAGCCAATGACCTTGCCTGTCTCGGGATTTCGGTAACGATCTATGAGGCAATGGACAGGCCCGGCGGTATGCTCATGTACGGGATTCCGGAATTCAGGTTACCGAGGGACATTTTAATGAATGAAATCGACGATATCCTGAGGATGGGGATCATCCTGAAGACCGGGGTAAGAGCAGGGAGGGATATCGGGGTTGAAAAGCTGTTAAGGGAAAATGACGCGGTCCTTTCCACAACGGGGTGTTACCGGTCCATCCCTCTGAACATTCCCGGCGAGTCAAAAGAGGGCGTACATTCCGGCCTGGAATTTATGATGGGCGTTTGCTCGGGAGAAAGGCCCCTATTGGGAGACCGTGTCCTTGTCATCGGCGCCGGTTTTACGGCCTTTGACTGCGCTCGATCGGCCCTGCGACTCGGAGCAAAGGACGTAACGATCTGCCTCCGGCGGACCGAAGAGGATTTGAGGGTTACGAAGGACGAAATCCTTGAGACGAAAAGGGAAGGGATTAAGATCCGGTCCCTCATGCTCTCAAAAAGAATTCATGGTACCGGAGGAGTTGAAGGTGTGGAATTCCTCCGGACACAACCCGGTGAAAAAAGGGAAGATGGGAAAAGGAAGATTTCGTCCATTGAAGGAAGCGAGTTTATTTTAGTATCCGACTCGGTTATCGTGGCAACGGGTCAGATGCCGGGCCCCTTGGAGATCCCGGGTGAGAAGGATGCGAACGGGCTTTTAATCACGGAGGGAGATTCCCTTCGCGGTTCCCTGAAAGGACTTTATGCGGCCGGAGATTATGTCACGGGACCGTCCACGGTTATCGAAGCGATCGCCATGGGACGTAAAGCCGCCCACAGGATAGCCGCGGATATTATGGGAAAGAAGCCCTATGAAACAGTGGTGCGGCTCCAGGATAGTCAAATAACCGATCGAAGGCGCACATGGGATTTCCTGCCGAGACAGGAAATGCCCACCTTAGCACCCGTTCAGAAACGCTTTGAAATATCCGGCTCGGAGGTGGAAACTGGCTATTCGCGCGATCAGTCCCACGAGGAGTCGAAACGCTGTTACCTCTGTTATCTGCATTATGAAATAGACATCGATCGATGCATCTATTGCCGTTATTGCATTGATGTGGCTCCCAGGGACTGCATAAAACTGGTCAATAAAGTGAGGGTCAATGAGGACGGGGCCATCACTGGATTCGTGGAGACCTCGGACTGGGAGGACGTAAATGCCGTTATCATCGATAATGTCCGGTGCATCCGATGCGGTGAATGCGTGAGGGTTTGTCCCATGGACTGCATCTCGGTGACCAAAATCGAAAGGATTGAAAAAAATCTATGAAAGAGGCGGTTTTAAAATGGCCGAGCAACATTTTGTAGTTATAGGAAACGGGCCCGCCGGGAACGAGGCGGCATTGACCATCCGGCATAGGGCGCCTGAAGCGCGCGTCACCATCATCAGCAAACAGCGGGGGGGTTGTTACAGGCCTCACCTCCTGCCTCGCATGATAACGGGAAAAATCGAAGAAGAGACCCTGTATGTCTTTGCTCCAAGCTCCTATAAGGATATGGATATCAAGTTACGCAGCGGCCAGGAGGTGGTGGATATAAATCTTGAGCGGCATGAGATCACCCTGGATCACAAGGAGATCATATCCTTTGACGGTCTGATAATAGCCGTCGGGGGAAGACCCCAAATCCCGGAACAACTGGCGGTTTTCGGAGATCTCATGCTCACGCTAAAAACCATGCAGGATGCCAGAGTCTGGGCCAAAAGGCTCGATGAAACAGAAAGGATCCTCATGATCGGAGGAGATTTGACTTCCCTGTCTTTTACAAATGAGCTTTTGGGCATGGGGAAGCAAATCTATTTCGCACTGAACGAGGATGCCTTCTGGCCTTTAAGATTCGATAATGATCTGTTTGATCAGGTGGCACAAAGGCTTATACAAAAGGGTGTGGAGGTTCTGAGATATTCACGTATAAGGGGCATGAAGTCCCTTCCGGACGGGGCCGTGGAAGTACAAACAGATCATGAGGTGGTGCGTACCGACTTAGTCGGAGCCTTTTTCGGTCTCGTCCCTGACATCGATTTTTTGGCCCGAAGCGGGCTAAAGATCGACAGGGGTATCCTGGTGGATGAATATTTAAACACGGGGGTTGAAGGGGTCTATGCGACCGGAGACTGTGCCCAGGTCTATCATCCAGATATTCGGGATTACTGGATATCCATCGGACATGATAACGCGGTGTCACTGGGACGCGCGGCGGCATTGAACCTCATCGGGGAGAGGATCCAGACGGAGCCCGCTTCGGAGTGTGTTTATAATATAAAGGGAATCTGTGTGAACACCTCCTGGTGGATGGAGTTTTAATATGTCAGGCGTGGATTTGACTATTGAAATATGTGGGATGTCCGGGGACGGAACCATCGCGGCGGGCGGCCTTCTGAACCAGGCCCTGTCGTTGTCGGGTTTTTCCGTCCTGGCCTTTGATTCTTATCCGGCGGAGATAAGGGGCTTCGGCAGGTGCGTTACGCGAACGCGTATCGGGGATCGAGAGATGATGGCCTTGAGCGACAGGACCGATGTCCTGATCTCCCTCGACGACGAGCAGTCCCTCTCAAGGATCCCCTTCCTCGCGGATAAGGTGGTGGTCCTGTTTGATAACAGGCCGGTGACCTATGTGGCTGAAGACCGGTCACTCCCCGCTCACTTAGAGCCGGAAGCGGAACCCTTCGGGATCCCTTTTGGTGATCTGGCCGCTGAAG
>CAYTUL010000417.1:0-4487 GCA_964441135.1 uncultured Desulfobacteraceae bacterium
ATCTGAGGGTTCCCGGTGAGATGCAGATAATCCGCTCAGGGTCTTTCGAGATGGTGACTTGGCGGCCAGACATATCCGTGACGGTCATTTTTTCTTTTGCCGGGCAGGATTCTGATAGGAGCCATACCGCTGTTAAGGGGACAATGATAAAGAGACCGTATAATACAACTTTATTCATTTTGATATCCTTTCCGATTCTCTTCAAGGGGAATAACCACTTGATATCCATTGACTTTAGTGATCATCACCCGAACTCCGTATATATCCTCAATATCTTCAGGCCCGACTTTTGCTTTTGGCGCCAGGAAGCGGATCTTCCCTTCTTTGAGCATTAAAAAATGATCCACGAATCTCATGGCGAGATTGATATCATGAAGCGATACGATGGCGGAGATCCGGTAATCCCTTACCGCTTTTGTGATGATATCCATGACCTGTAACTGATTTTTCAGGTCCAGGTTGCTTGTCGGTTCATCCAGAAGCAATATCTCCGGCTCCTGAACCAGAGCACGGGCGATAACGACCTTTTGGTATTCACCGCCACTGAGTCTATTGACCGGTCTCAGGGCAAGGTGTTCAAGTTGAAGACGTTTGAGAATATCCTCTACGATCAACAGATCACCCGTTGAGGCCGACCATTGAATATGGGGTTTGCGACCCAACAGGACCGCGTCAAATACCGTAAGCGATTCCTCAGTGTATTTCTGAGGGACATACCCGAAGTGCCTTGCAATCTCTATCCTGCGCATCTTCTGTATGTTATCTTCATTCAACAAGATCGAGCCAGCCATGGGCTTGAGGATGCGATTGATGCACTTGAGCAAGGTGGATTTCCCTGCACCGTTGACCCCGAGGACGCCCAGGATCTCTCTCGGCCTGAGATCGAAGCTCACTCCGTCCAGTATGGGGTGATGGTTATAGCTGAACTCGATCTCTTTCACTTTTAGATTCATCGCCTGAGCCCCTTCATCAAAAGGTATAAAAACAACGGGGCGCCCATAAAGGAAGTCAAGACGCCCACCGGCAATGTGCCTGAACCGACCAGCAATCGGCCCAATGTGTCGGCAGCGAGGAGTAAAAGGGAGCCCACAAGACAGGAGTAGGGAATCAGCAGACCGTGACCTGAACCTGCCAATCGGCGACCGATGTGAGGAGCCAAGAGCCCTAAAAAGGCAATGACTCCATGAAATGCAGTGGCAAGTGCAGCCACCAGGGCGGCTAAAAGCATCCCTGCCAGCCTTAACCGTTTGATCTCAACACCCAAGCCCCTGGCGGAGTCATCACCTGTGGCTAAAATATTCAGGTTCCACCGCTGGAATACAAAGTAAATAATCACGAACACAGTCACAAACCCGAGCAAGCCGATTTCCTGCCAGTTAGAACGGGCTACGTCACCGAAGGTCCAGAATACGACCGTGGCGATTTCAACATCTGTGGCAAAGTACTGAATCAGTATGGTGCCCGAAGTAAACAGGGAAGACAGGGCCACCCCTGCTAAAATAATGGATTCCGGCGACATCTTCTTCAAACGGGCCAAAAGAAGTATAATCATAGTAGCGGTAATAGCCCCTAAAAAAGCAAAGAATGTTACCGTATATACGTTCAGGACCATGAAGGTGTTGGCATCCGCAGTCCTCAGAGCGCTTTGCTGCATGCCAGCCGCGCCCAGGACTACGATCGAGAAGGCCGCTCCAAAAGCAGCACCCTGACTGATGCCCAGGGTAAATGGGGAAGCCAGCGGGTTTCTGAGCAGACTCTGGGTCGCCAAACCCGATAGCCCGAGCCCGCAACCTGTTGTGACGGCGGCCGCAATACGGGGCATCCTGATACCCCATACCACGATTTTTTGGGGGCCTTCTCCCAACCCAAAAATGGTTTGAAGTATTTTAAACAGGGATATGTCATATGAGCCAACCGCAATCGACCAGACTATCAGCATGACGAGACCCAATAAAAGCCAGATGAGAAGATATACTTTAGGCCTTATAAAAGCTCGGCGTGCTTCCATGATCCGGCCGGTTTTCTGAAAATCTATCGAATTTTGATATCCTATTGATTTGACGGGTGTCACTCCCATCCCCCAAATAAAAAAGCCATGAAAACGCTCTTCCCCTTCAGAGGAAGCGGCCTTCATGGCTTGTAGTAGATTTATATTAAATTCTTAAGTTCTCGAAAGCTTCATGCCTTTTTGAGCTCTTTATACATAAAGGGATTCATCTTGTCAATAGGGGTCAAATGGAAAAATTCAAATGAAAGGATTCATTCCTTGAATCTTGAATAATGTACAGATATCTGATAAATGCCATAAAGCAGAATCTGTAAAGGGGATATTATGATAAGGCCATAAATAGGCCGTCGCGTTTATAATACCGGGGGCGCAGGTTTTATTAAATATGTTCAATATACCTACATTAAGATAATGCATGAACAGAGTATTGTTGAATCCCTTCTGGCCCTGGCACTCGAAAAGGCTGAGAAAGCAAAAGCCAGCAGGATTCTCAGGATTTATCTCGTTGTCGGCGAATTTTCCGGGGTCCTCGAAGAGGCCGTGGATTTCTATTTTAGCTTTCTTAGCAGGGATACCATCGCTGCGGGTGCCAGTCTTTTCTATATGCGCGTTCCGGCACAATTACGCTGCCGCAACTGTGACAGGATTTTTACCCCCGAAAAAATGAATTTTCATTGTCCCGATTGCAACGAACAGCAGGTGGAAATCGTTGCCGGACGTGAACTGTATATTGACAGTATGGAGGTGGAATAGATACGCGTTAATACGAAACATGAAAGAGGATATCCAGGAGGTTATTACGACATCAAGTAAACTGACCTTCATGAAGTAACAGTTGATCTGAATGGAATTATAGAGGAGGAATACCATGGCAAACGATGAAGTGTACTTCGAAGCGGCAGAGAAGTTGGGTTACCCGAGTTCAGCCGCCTGTATCAAGTTTTTGCGTGTACTGTTCACGCCCGAAGAAGGGAAATTGCTTCTCGAATTCCTGGAGCCGGCCACCTGCGAACAGGTTGCCAAGAGACTCAATATGGACGAGAAGGTTCTTCAGGAAAAGCTTGATGATTTCAAACGCAGAAGGCTACTCTTTTGGGGAAAGACGGAGTATGTTTTTAAGTTTGGAATCCATGTATTTTTTGCACGGATTCCCCATGCCAAGGAGGAATATATCCCTCAAGGATTCTGGGAAGCATGGCGGGAATTCCATCCCGAAGAGATTGAACGATTTAATAAATGGTTCTCCACCGGAATAAAAGGTCCTGATGGAACAGAAATGCCGGGGAACCGGGTCATCCCCTATCGATTGGCCTTGAAAGCCAGCCCAAAGGTAAAACCGGAAGATATCCTTTGGTATGAGGACATGGAACAGATATTCGCCAGGGAGGAGCAGATAGGCATCGTTGAATGCCCATGCCGCAAAGAATTCCAGAATTGTGATCGGCCGTTGAAGACCTGTTACTATTTTGCTAAGCATACGTTGGAACGTGACATCAATGAAGATTCCGCCATGAAAAGAATCACGGCAGAAGAGGCCCTGGCCTATTCGGATGAGCTTGAGCAAGGCGGCCTCATGCATCTGATGCCCAACTATGCCGGGGTTCCGGATTACGTGATGTGCAACTGCTGTGAATGCTGCTGCGTGGTTCTGGGGCCTGCCCTTCGGTCCGGCAGGTTACGCCAGGTGTATTCCCCCAGCCGCTACCTGTGTGTGGTGGATACGGATCTCTGTATCGGTTGTAAGGAATGTGTTAAACGGTGTTTCTTCAATGCTATCGAGATGCGCCTGACCCTGAACTCCAAAAATAAAAAGGCATATATCCTTGAGGACAATTGTATGGGGTGTGGCTCCTGTATTGTCGGCTGTAAACAAAAGGCCCTGACATTCGAACTGGTAAGACCCCCGGAGCATATCCCTGAGCGTCAACCTCCACTTGCTCGCAGGCCTCCTTCCCATGGAATGAGTCTTGTGCGCGAAGACGAGCTCAAGTAGGCTTGAAAGCCCCTGGGCTTGGGGGCTCATCTCTCATAAAGACGGATCCCCTACCTAGTTGTTAACAATATCCGGTGTGCCGCATTTAGATAATCACCAATAATCCCTTATCCAGGTTATGAAGTAAGGTGGGCTGGTAACAAAAAAAGTTGAGAGTTTTATATTATGCGATGCCTCCTGCTAAAGGACTGAAAAGAGCCATAAACAGGCCGTGGGTTGTTATGATCAACCCGACAGCCGAGGGGGCGACACCCAAACCGTCCCTCATGAGGTTGAGTACGGGGGCTATAATGCTACCGGCCATCACGGTGAAGGTAGCGGAAGCGAGGATCAGAGCAAGAGAAAGCCTATTTGAACCGGGCATAATCGATGATTCGTATATTCAGCGGGACGAAAAATCCAGTAGTGTCCGTTGTCTGTTGTCAGTGGTCCGTTGTATAAGTAATTTATATACCTTATGTGAGAAGGTTGTTTGAACTATAAATC
>CAYTUL010000418.1:0-4472 GCA_964441135.1 uncultured Desulfobacteraceae bacterium
TCCGTGACCATCTCGCGGGGGGTCCCGGTAAGATTCAGGAGTACATCTATACCCGCCCGGATAGCGCCCTTGGCGAGCTGAATCTCATCTATATCCTTCTGGGTGATGACGATATCACTCCCTGTTGCACTACCCTGTTTGGATACGAGTTGAAACTCGGAACCCCGGGAACCTTTTTTGACCCTGCTGTTTGTTTTTCTGAACCGCCCTCTCTCATCGATAAGGTCCCACAAATACAATTCAGCCACGGCGTCAATGATTCCCGACCCACAAAGACCGATAGGCGGAGCATCCCCGATGGTCTGATATTCCGTCGCATTTCCAGTCAATCGAATGGATTCGATCGCTCCCTTTGCCGCGCGCATTCCGTCGGCGACGTGAGCGCCTTCAAAGGCCGGACCGGAAGGACAGGCAACCGAGACCAGATTCGATCCGTTGTTATTGCTTATCACGATTTCCGTATTGGTGCCGATATCCACCCCGATGGTGACCCCCCTTGTACGGTCAATATCCGTTGCGAGGATCATCGCGACATGATCCGCCCCGACAAAGCCACCGATCCCAGGCAACACATGCACATAAGCGCCAGGCGACGTCCTGAGGCCCAGGTCCTTTCCCCTGACATCCAACGCCGAATTTGTGGAGGCTACATAGGGTGAGCCGGCTAATTGCCGAACGGGCAGGTCCAGGAGCAGATGTGTCATAGCCGTGTTGCCCACCACGCAGATATCAGCCACATCCGTCAGGGATACACCCGCCTTTTCGGTTAATTCCGCGAGAAGCTCATCGAGTTTTTCACAGATTAGCTTTGACAATTTAGGGGTCGATGATCCATCCGGGCTCGCGTTCTGAATGGTGTAATACAGACGGCTCATGACGTCTTCACCGTGGATGGTTTGTGGATTCACGGCGCCGGTGGAGGATAGCTCCTTACCGGTAATCAGATCAAGCAGATATGCGGCGATTTTTGTTGTTCCGATGTCGACCGCCAGCCCCACGGGAAGCGTACCCTGAGGTAAAAAACCGATGATTTCTCCAGAACGGACACATGCTGTAACTTGCCATTCATATTTTCTCAAGAGCGAGTATAATTGTCTCACCACCGAGTCATCCGCCCTGGTGTTCTTAAGCCCGTATGTATCCCCAAGGAAGGCCTCGATCCTGTTCATATCCGCACGGGGATCTTCCAAAGTAGCCGAATCCGCTTTAATGTCATAGGTATGGATCATGGGGTCAATCTTTACGGTCTCTATACGGCTTTCCAACTGCAGTCTTACGCCTGTCATCAGTGATTTTTCCGGTATATGGACCTTGAGGTCCCCCTGGGGATAGGTGCAGCATGCTAATCGATAGCCCTCCTCAAATTCCTCTTCGCTCAGGAGCTTTTTCTCTTCCGGTTTTGGCTCGGATACATCACCCTCTGCGATTATCACTCGGCACTGTCCACAGGTCCCGATGCCGCCGCATACGCTTGCCAGACTGATACCGGCCATCCAGGCGGCCTCCATCAGGCTCGCTCCGGGCAATATATCCGTAGTTCTTCCAATAGGATCAAATATAATATGGTATTTCTGCTGCTTCGGCATAATTAACGTCTCCGAATTTTGCCAATTTTCTGAGAATAATAGTTTTGGAATAATGGAATGGTGGAGTAGCCGACTCCGCCCTAATAGCCTGTGGCTACGAAGGCTGAATTGGAATTTTTGCTTTTAACAGGGAAACCATTAATGTATTCACTTCATTGGTTTTCCTTTCAAATGGAATTTCACCAATAAATACTTTTCCAGAAAGAACAATTATTTATAATAAACTACAGTTATTAAGAAATCGCAACCTGCATTAGAATTCGAATGATTTAAAAATGTCAAGGTGAAAGTGACGTTTTACGGGAATATATTCGGATCTCCCGATAAAATGAGCACGCTGAATAATGAACCCTAAATGAACCCAAGTGAATAGAAGGTTATCTGCGCACGGGCTATGACATCTTTTGGACGCGACGGGCGGAAGGTCCGGTTATGCTTGAAGATTGCCGATCATATCCTTTACTTTGCGGGCTATGGCCAGGCATGAGGTCAGGCCGGGGCTGTCGATTCCGAGCAGGTTTATCATATTGGGCTGGGATGAATCCGCCTCGATAATGAAATCGGGATAGCCCTTCAATCTGGCCTGAAGGCCTTCCTGGTGCCAGGAAAGGTCTCCAGCTTTTAGACCTGGGAAAAAGGGGGATACCTTTTCAGCAAAGGCTTCCGCAGAAGTTGAAGGGCCGGCCCAGTCACTTCGATCATCGACTGAAACCAGCATGGGTCCGACTGTCACGGTCGATCCTAGGGAGGGTGGATAGGAAAGATCGTCAAACGTTGGGGTCAGATGAACTCCGACGGTGAAGTGGCGGCCATGGGGGGTAATATGGGATACGGGTGTCGGATAAACATTCATTCCCCTGAGGGCCAGTTCCGGCCGTTTATGTCCGTAAAATTTGTAGGCCTCCCCCTTTATGGGATCAAGTTCATAGGGTGAATCCGGATTAACCATACGGGCCAGTATATCTGAGGATGTTCCCGCGGCGTTGATTAGGATCCCGGCGCGGATTTCATCGATCATTCCGTCGGAGTACTTGATGTTCATCCGGATATCATCCGAATCTCTCTGTATCTCCATTACTTCGGTATTGGTCAGGAACTGAACCCCCTCACGCAATGCGAGGGTGTGTATTCTGTACAAGAAGGAAACGGGATCCACAATTCCCCCAGTTGGTACCAATAAAGCGGACAGGGCCTTCACATTAGGTTCCAGTTCTTCAATTTTTGAACGGGAAATTATTTTTACATCCGGCACCAGGTTTCGTTCGGCCCTTTCCAGGTAAAAATTCAGGACTTCTTCCTCTTCCGCCCGGACGGCGACAATCATCTTTCCGGTTTTCATCGCCGGGACCCTGTGTCGTTCGCAAAAGTCATAAAGCAACCGGTTTCCCTCCACGCAGAGACCGGCCTTCCGGGGCCGGGATTCCTGATCGTAATACAGACCGGAATGGATTACACCGGAGTTTCGCGTGGACTGGTTCTCACCCCAGGTTAGACCCGGATTTTTCTCAAAAAGGAAGATGTCCCTGTAGGTCTTTGAAAGCTCCCGGGCAATCGCGCAGCCCACTACCCCTCCGCCCACAATGGCAATGGAGATCTTGTTTTCCATGGATAATCCCGTTGAATGAAATACCTTGTGAAATACCCGATTTTTATTTAGAATTCGGTTGTTTTTGGTCAGGATATTGCATGTAATAACCTGAAAAAGCAGATGCGTATTATAACGTACACTGTTTAAAAATCAATCATCATGGATAGAAAGGGCGGTGCTGTCATGAAGATTCGGTTGCCTTTTATACTACCGGTCATATTGTTCACCCTGCTTTTCGCCTGCTCGAAGGAGAAACAGGATGATGCTGAAGTTCTTGCTAAGATAAATGATTTTAAGCTCACCCAGAAGGAATTCCAGTACAAGCTCGCGAATGAAGTGGAAATGGACAGGGACTTTAAACTGACAAAGGAGGCCAGAAAGGATTTTTTAGAGGATATCATTCGAACGGAGCTGCTTATCCAGGAAGCAAAGGCAATGAATCTAGACAAAAAGGAGAGGTTCATCAGGACAATCGAAAAATACTGGGAGTCCACACTGATAAGGGATCTTATGGAGAAAAAGGGCGAAGAAATAAGCCGGACAATCACGATCTCCCAGGATGAGATCCGAGATCGTTATAATAACATGAAGAAGCAGGGAGGCGGGCTCCCACCCCTTGAGGCCGTGGAGGAAAGTATCAGAGAACAGCTCAAGGAGGAGAAAAAGACCAGGAAATTAAAGGAATGGATTGATGGTTTAAGAAAGGATGCGAAGATAGAGATTAACAAAAAACTTCTATATGAAAATTAAAAGGAAGTTTTCAATGGTACAAGAATCTCGAAACCGTGAACGTTTACGATCAGGAAAGGAATCCAGATGACGACGGAAAGGCCCCATTTCAGAAGGAGACACTATTTTATAAAGAGGGATTTTCAGTTAAAATTTATCCTCAAATTCTGTCTGCTTATATTGCTTGGTGTGGTTATATCCACCGGCCTTCTATTCCTGTTTTCTCAGGATACATTGACCTCTTCTTTTGATCAATCAAGGCTGGTCATAAAGAAGACCGGCTTTGCTATTCTGCCGGCCGCTATCTATACCAACCTGATTACCCTCGGATTGATAACCCTCGCAACCATCGCCGTGACGCTGTTTGTTTCCCATAAACTGGCCGGTCCTATGTTCCGATTTGAGGAGGACCTCAGGGTTATCGGGGAAGGTGATCTAACCAAGGTGATCAGGGTACGAAAAAAGGATCAGTTCATGACGATTGTGGATAGGCTTAACTGGATGACGGCCAATTTGCGGGAAAAACTTGTTTCCATACATGCCGCTGTGGAAAGGCTGCAGGATACGGC
>CAYTUL010000419.1:0-4466 GCA_964441135.1 uncultured Desulfobacteraceae bacterium
CCCCTGTACATACCGTTCAACTGGGGAATAGTGATGTGGCTTTCGTCAATAATAACGAGAGAATCCCTGGGAAAATAGTCTAAAAGAGTCGGCGGGGGTTCGCCGGGCGCCCTTCCTGTAAGGTGCCTGGAATAGTTTTCTATTCCGTGACAATATCCCATTTCTATCATCATCTCCAGGTCGAAAAGGGTACGCTCCTCTATCCTCTGGGCCTCAATGAGCTTTTCATGTGAACGGAAGGTCTCTATCCTCTCCTTCATTTCTTCCCTGATACTTGCTATAGCCTTTTCCCTTATCTCTACCGTTGTGACATAGTGTGTCGCAGGATAAACGGTAACGCGATTCAACTCGCCGGTCGCCTTTCCGGTAAGCGGGTCGATTTCCTGTATCCTTTCGACCTCATCCCCGAAAAAGATGATCCGGAGGGCGCGATCCTCTTCGTAGGCCGGATAGATATCCAGGACATCCCCTCTCACGCGAAAGCGTCCCCTGTGGAAATCGTAATCCCCCCTCTCGTAATGGATGTCCACCAGCCTCTTTACCGCGTCTTCCCTGGAAAGGGCCGTGTCCTTTTCTGCGTACAGGAGCATTTTGTGGTAGGCCTCGGGAGAACCGAGGCCATAGATGCACGAAACACTGGCCACGATGATCACATCATCCCTGTCCAGGAGGGACCGCGTTGCCGAATGCCGCATCTTATCGATATACTCGTTTATACTGGAATCTTTCTGAATATATGTGTCAGACTGGGGAATGTAGGCTTCTGGCTGGTAATAATCGTAGTAGCTCACGAAATATTCGACGGCATTTTTGGGGAAAAGATTTTTTAATTCACCGTATAGCTGCGCCGCTAAGGTTTTATTGGGTGCGATGATTAACGTCGGTTTTTGCGAGAGGGCTATGACATGGGCCATCGTAAAGGTCTTACCCGAACCGGTAACACCTAAAAGAACCTGGTGGTCCAGCCCTTTTTTGATACCCTTAACAAGATCTTCTATCGCTTCGGGCTGGTCTCCGCAGGGTTCAAGATCTGTTACGATTTCAAACATCAAACCTCCAGGTAGTCCCCAGGGGCCCGTCTTCAAGGACAATACCCATCTCTTTGAGCCTGTCCCTTATGGAGTCCGCCGCGGCCCAGTCCTTTTTCGATCTCGCTTTGGCCCTCTCCCGGATCATCCCGTCTATCTCGTCTATATCAACTCCCTCGTGACGGCCTGCTTTTCTTAGGAAATCTTCGGGTGATTCTCTTAGAATTCCAAGCACACCTGCTGCCTGAAGAAGGTCTCTTCTATCTTTCTTGAGCCGGACCTGAACCGTCTCATCGGATTTCCCTTCATAGGCATCCATGAGCCTGTTTATCTCCTTAACTTTCTCAAATATGAGGCCCACGGCCCCTGCCGTGTTCAGGTCGTCGTCCATAATATTAACAAACCGTTCAAGAAACTCCCCCTCGGTATCTCCGGACAGAGAGCTCAGATCAACCGTCTCTTCCTGCTCCTCATATTCTCCGAATAGGGCTTCCAATCTCTGAAGGGTCCTGTAGATTCTGATAAGTCCTGTTTGGAGGTTATGAACGTCTTTCTTCGAATAATCCAGGGGACTCCTGTAGTGTTTTGACAGGAGAAAGAGCCTAAGGACCTCGGCGGGATAATCCTTCAGCGCGTCGCGGATGGTGATGAAATTATTTAATGATTTGGACATTTTTTCAGATTCGACAGTAACAAAACCGTTGTGAACCCAGTACCGGGCGAATTCAGTGTCATGGGCCGCCATGGACTGTGCCCTCTCATTCTCATGATGGGGGAAAAGGAGATCTTTCCCTCCCCCATGGATATCAAAAGTCGAACCGAGAAAATAGTTACTCATTACGGAGCACTCCATATGCCAGCCCGGTCTGCCCGGACCCCAGGGGCTTTCCCATTGAGGTTCACCCGGTTTTGCCCCCTTCCACAGGGTAAAATCCATTGGATGTCTCTTTCTCTCATCCACCGCTATCCTGCTCCCGGCCTTCATATCCTCTAACCTTCTCCCGGACAGTTTTCCATAGTCCTTGAACTTTTCAACGGAAAAGAAGACATCCGAATCTCTGACGTACGCAAAACCCTTATCCATTAAAATCTTGATCATATCAATCATATCTTCGATGTGTTCGGTGGCCCTTGGCTCCTTATCGGCCCTCAGGACCCCAAGCCTGTCCATGTCCTCATGAAAGGCCTCAATATATTCCTGGGCAAGGAGTCCGGCCTTTTTTCCGGTCTCCCGGGCCCTGTCGATAATTTTATCATCCACATCCGTGAAGTTTCGCACATAGCTGACTTCTAATCCTCTGGCACGAAAATATCGTACCAGTGCATCAAAGACGATTACCGATCGTGCGTGACCAATATGGCATAGATCATAAACGGTGACTCCGCAAACATAGATCCCCGCCTTCCCTTCCTTGACCGGTTGAAATACCTCTTTCGCTCTTGAGGCCGTGTTATACAACCTTATCGTCATTCCTGATTCTCCTGCTTGGTTCCTGACAAGATAGTCTTTGATGATTTAGGGGGTAGAAGGTATCTGATATTAAGTATACGATTTAAGGTATAAGGTCTATTTAACAAGACTCACCACGGAAAAGGCGGCGATCCCTTCTTTACGGCCGCAAAACCCGAGCCCTTCTGTTGTGGTGGCCTTGATATTAATCTGACCCCTGTTGATGTCAAGCACTTCGGAAAGTTTCTCCCTCATGGTTTCTATATAGGGAGCGAGTTTAGGTTTTTCCGCCACAATGGTACTGTCCACATTGTTTATCCTGAAATTATCTTTTTTAACCCATTCCATAACCTTTTGCAGCATCAATAAACTGGCAATATCCTTATAGGCCGGATCATCGTCGGGAAAATGTCTTCCTAAATCGCCCATTCCAATGGCTCCAAGGATCCCGTCCATGATGGCATGGGTTAAAACATCCGCATCAGAATGTCCCATAAGGCCGGATTCAAATGGGATTTGCAGGCCGCCAAGTACCAGCGGCCTCCCCTCGACAAGGCGGTGTACATCATATCCAAAACCTATCCTGAACAAATTTTCTCCTGATTTAATAATCAATGGCAAGTCGCGCAACTGCTGCTCGAGCATGTAGCGCATCCGGATGATCCACCCGATGGGGATGAATAACTCCCGCTGCTTTTAAAACTGCAGGCCGACATCTGACGTTTAACCTTGCTACCATTGCATTCAGGGCATGATACCGAACCTTCGCTGCCGAGGACAAGGTATTCGAAATCCTTGTTGCACTTCATACAAGTGTACTCGTAAATAGGCATATTGTCTCTCCTCATGTGATATAAAATCATTCATGCGTTAATCATTTATCAAACAGTATAGGAGTGAACCCCTTCTATCTTGTTCTCCTGTCAATTCCCGTATTCCAGGTCTTCGATTACCGAAGCGGCCAAAAGGGGAAACATGATTTCATGATGTCCCAGGAGTGAATATCCTTCCCCCCCTTCAAGAATAGGTCTGCGGACTACATTTGTCTCGGGCCTGTAGCTCCTGATAAAATCCATATTAACTGTTGTAAATCTCTCTGCTTTAAAACCCAGATTCCTTACCAGTGTCAGGGCCTTCAAAAATACTTCCGGCAGGATAACCGCGGAACCCATGTTTATAAAAACACCCCCCTCTATCTTTGAAACAAGGCCGGCAAAGATGCGGAAATCAAGATGGGATGTTTTTCCTATGGAAGATCCGTCTGCCTTTGGATGAAAGTGTATGGTATCCGTTCCGATGGCAACATGCACGGTAACCGGGATATTAAGCTCAAAGGCCCTTGATAAAAGGCTGTAGCCGTTGTAGGGGTATTTCTCCCTCGTGAGCATGGCGCCGATCGCTCTTCCAAGGCCCTGCCCCTTCTCAGCGCCTTCTATGATGGCCTCATTTAAAGACCTGCCCGTATCCTCAGACATTCCGAATTTTCCGTCGCCCAACCGGACGTCCACATCCTCGGAAGTCTTTCCTATCATGGCCAGCTCGGCGTCGTGAATAATTCCGGCTCCGTTCATCGCAAGACCACTGATAATTCCCCTCTCCATTAAATCTATAATGAGGGGGTTCAATCCAACCTTAATTACATGGGCACCCATGGCCAATATAACCATTTTTTTTGATTTTACAGCCCTCACGATGCTGTCCGAAACCTTCCTTAAGTCATTCCCTGCAAGGACTCCCGGCAGAGTCTTAACCCAGGCCCGCATATCCCCTCCGGCCGTCCAGGGCCTGCCAAAATCCTTGATGCCTACCTTGCTCGGTCTCTCATCTAAAGGATAAGATTTTATTCCCTCAAGGGATATGGGATCCCCTTTTACCATGGAAATGGCTCCAACTTTTTATCGACCCGCTATCGAATAGATTATAACTATTTGGCAACGTTCAAAAGTGTTTGCATGGCTGTATTTTTCTAAATCATACTTCACCATAAG
>CAYTUL010000420.1:0-4464 GCA_964441135.1 uncultured Desulfobacteraceae bacterium
GAAGACCCCTGGATTTGAGGAGTTCACCGAATCTCTTAATATTCCCGCCAAGCTCTCTCATTATGAGCACCTTCCATTTATTGCCAATCAGGTTAACCGTTGCTTCAACAGGACATGGAGTTCTTTTAATTACCATCTTCGATCCCTCTAAGAGTTTCGTCCGGCCTGCAAACTTACCTTAAGGTAAGTAAATTACAGAAAAGTGCCTACTTGACTACCCAAATATCCTAAAATATATTTCTATAACATTTTATGGTTCAACCTGTAAAGCAGAGAAAATACATTGGTCCTCATCACCATATAATGGGTAAAGTAATTGCCAGGCTTCATCCGACCCATGACAGTTACATGAATAAGGTGAACGCCCAGGTCGAAAAGAGGATTAAAATTCAGCTCTCCGGGAGAAGGAGTTCAGGAGTAGGACTATCGGATTTTGGGTAGAAAGCGAAATCTTTAAACCAAACAAGGAGGTAGGGATATGAAATGTTATAAATCTTGTCTTAAAAAGATGCTGGTCCTGGTAATCATCTTGCTGCTGTTCGTACCGTTTGTCTCAGCCAAGGACCTTGAGACGGCAACTCCGGAAATGGTTGGGATGTCGTCTGAACGCTTGGCCCGAATTGATATGTTTTTTGATAGAATTATAAAAGATCAAGTGATGAAGGGTGCGGTTGTTCGAATGTCCAGGGACGATAAAGTCGTCTATAACAAGGCGTTTGGTGAAATGGATGATGGAAAGGCCATGCGAGAGGACGCCATATTCAGGATTTGCTCCATGTCCAAACCAATTACGGCTGTAGCGATGATGATCTTATGGGAACGCGGGCTTTTTAAACTGGATGATCCGCTTTATAAGTTTATCCCTGAGTTTAAAGATGTAAAGGTCCTGGTAATGGATAAATCTCAAGAAAAGGGGTATCGGTTAGAACCGGCTAAAAATCCCATCACGATTCGCCATCTTTTATCCCATACTTCCGGCATAACCTATGGGTTCTTTTCGCAACCGGTTGTCGCGCAATATTATTTGGACAACCAGATATCGGACGGTTTCAGGGTAACCAACGGTACGATCGGTGAGATGACAAAACGTTTGGCGAAATGTCCGCTGGTTTTTCAGCCGGGAACCGGCTGGCAATATGGATTAAATTTTGACGTTCTGGGTCATGTGGTTGAGCTGATTTCCGGTATGCCATTTGATCAATTCCTGCAAGAAAACATATTCAACCCCCTTAAAATGAATGACACATCCTTTTTTGTACCCGAAAATAAACTGGACCGGCTCATGGCCCTATATTCGCCGACACCCAAAGGCACATTGCAAAAACTGGATCATCAGGTTGCTGGAAGGGGATTAATCTCCGATATTCCTTCCATGGTCTATGATGGAGATTATTCTTACAAAGGTCCGAAGACCTATTTTTCAGGTGGCGCGGGACTGCATTCGACCGCCGCGGATTATATGAGGTTCTGCCAGATGATGTTGAACGGTGGAGAACTGGATGGAGAGAGGATTTTAAGCCCGATAACGATTAAACTCATGACTCAAAACCAGATCGGGGAGCATAATCTGGACATTTTTCCACCCGGGGTAAAATATGGACTTGGTTTCGCTGTTGTCGTTGATAAAGTGATGTCCGGTTCAGTTACGCCGAAAGGGACCTATTCATGGTCGGGTATCTATAACACCAATTTTTATATCGATCCAAAACATAAATTAATCGCCAGTTTCTATAATCAGATTATGCCAAGCTTTCACATCATGGGGCTGAGCAGGACTTTCGAAATATTGACCCAAACGTCCATTACAGAAGAATAATCTTTGAGGTATCCGAAAGACCAATGGGGGAAGGAAGGATGCCAAGGTCCTAAAAAACATGGGGATCCCATTCAAGGGCGCGACAAGAGGAAAGAACACCTCTCCATTGAAAAAAGGCGTTAGCTGTGAAAATTAGGTGCTTAGGCTGAGGGCTGAAGGCTCTTACAAATAGGTAATTGTGTCTTCGGATGGGATCGATAATTTTGGAATGCACTGTGCAGATATAAAGAGAGTGGATATTATAAACTTCCTTTTAGGCATGATGATCCTCCAAGGAATTAATCCCTAATTAAACGCGGGGAAGCTTAAGTTTTACCCGGGATCAGGACGCCTTATTTCCTGAGTATCTGTGCTCTTAGCATGCTTTTTCTTTATAGGTTGCGTTTCTTCTCTTTTAGTGACACAAAAATCCAGGTAGGTTTCCGGCATGAAGTCACTGATTGTCTGTGTGACTTCTTTATCAACTTTTGCCGGTTTCACCTTAACAATACCATCAACAATGAGAGTGAAAAACTGCTCCATTGCTTCCCTGAGAATTTTTATCTCCTTGTTATTCGAAAGCATCTTTGAGGCCATTTCGGTCTGACTCTTCGCAAAATTCTTTGCAAGAGCAACGATCTCTTCGTGATAATCCTGGAATCTATTTATCGTGAATTCTCTTTCCTCTGATCTCTTTTTTTCCCACTCCCTTCTTTCTTTCTTATGGTCCCGCATTATCTTTAAGATAAAGAGAGCAAACCAGATCGCGACTGCCCATGGACCATAGGTTACACAAAAATCTCCTATCTGCTCTAGGTAAGATATACTCGGCACTGCCATGCTTAACCTCCTAAAGTAAGAGATCTATGTAACAATAATTCTTTTCCTTCATTTTTGTTCCTTTGAATAGTTAATGATTTTTTTTAATAATCACAATGTGTTACAGTTAGGTTATTTATATTTAATCCTTTTCAAAACATTCCATCTCGGCTATGGCTCTAAAAATCTAAAAATGAAGATTAGATCTTAACGGGGATTAAGGATTATTTCTGCATGGAGAGTGATCATCACAAAAGGAGAATTATAACAGAATCAATGGGGAGATCCATGATTATTCATATTCAGATAATGATGGAATATCCGATGCATTCAATTATTATTCTTTATAAAACATTAAGTTTGTCAAGCATTATATTAATGACCTTTACCTGGATTCCCATTCGGCGGTACTCAGGGTGGTGAGCATGTCGAACCACGGATCTCGCTTCGCTCGTCTGGTCGAAGATCCCGCTTCTTTTTACGGGGAATGACGATTTTTACGCATTGTGACACAGTCTCTCCGGTAGTGGTCCCCTGAATAGGCTCTACCAGTTTATTTTTCAGTTTCTATGAATTAAATCCGAAATATGCCGATTCATCCCACTATTTCCCGTTTGAGACATCTCCTGGATATCACACGTACAACCAACCTGCGAGAAGAGAATTGGTGATTGATAAATGGAGGTGGGGAAGGGATCCGGATTTTAGGATTCTTTTGTGGTTACCTCGACAATGCCGTTGTCGGCATCTACCTTGACCCAGTCACCGCTTTTAATGACGTCGATGGGATTCCGGTCAAGTCCGGTCATCGCGGGTGCATGTAAAATGACGGAAGCGAGCGCCGCTTTTGTGGTCATGTCATTAAAAATGAGCGCCTTTGGTGCCGTCCCGTTTATTCTTGTCTGGTGAAAGATCATGGACATGCCTGACGACCCTTTCGCACCGGGGAAGACGAGGACCCTGTCTTTAAAGCACTGACCTCTCAATTCGTGTCGTCTTTCGATAATGCGTCCTTCCAGAGGATCTATACCTCCCCACCCGGATATGGTGTCTCGGGTGACCATGGCCTCGCCTTCCGCGCAACCGCCGACGACCTTTCGCCCCTTGAGCACGATCTTCTTCATTTGAGCTCCCCCCTCCATTTTCCGGTTATTGCCGCCTGAATGCAATCCTTTTGGGAGCCGAACCACGTCGGAAATCCCAGCATTGCAGGCATATAATGGGCATGTTTCGCAGAATCGGTTGCAGCGATCACCGTTCCCTTGGGATAGATTCGGGATATACAGGGGCAGGTATCCGTCATGAGGACCCCGCCGGCATCCTGAATGATGTCTGTAATACCTTCCTGATCCGCTATCTGTTTCAGTCCCCTTGGCGTGAAAATCCAGAGATGACTGTTTTCATGGACGCGCTTGCCTTCCAGAAGCCTGGCAACATTCCACAATTGACCCAGGGTGTAGTGAGGACATCCAAGCATGATGAAATCCACATCCCTATCCGTCGCCGAGGTGAGATGATCATAGGCTATTTTTCTTTCCGCCTCACCGAACTTGAGTGTCTCTTCAGGTTTCTTTTTTCCAAAGGCCTGGTCCATGGAATGGGCCTCCGGAGTGAAACCGACAATATGGTACATCTCGACCCCTCCCGAGGATGCGGCGGCAGCTCCATGATGTTTAAGCCTGTCCACATTGGGGGCCTTTTTAATCCCTCTGATTACAGGAACCATCTCCTGCACGATTTCCCCGACATAATACCCCAGTAGCCCCCAATCCATTTCGCTTTCGACATCCACCTCGACATTAACAAGATGGGTCCCCAGGCGGTTATCGTCAAGATGGTAGCCCCAGTAC
>CAYTUL010000421.1:0-4447 GCA_964441135.1 uncultured Desulfobacteraceae bacterium
ACAAATGATTGAATACAATTCAAGTTTTCCGTAGGGGGTGTCGAAACCGCTTTTTAAGTATTTACGATAACGCATACATTATTATATCACACGGCGACGACTCCGCAACTCTTCAAAGGTGATTCCCGCCTTTTCGAGGTAGGCGTCGAGGTAAGCGTGAAGGTCCTTCCAGAAATATTTTCCAAGTCCCAGCCTGTCCGCTAATGAAATCACGATCTCCAGGTCAGAGCGGCATTCCCCGAGCTGGACGGCCTTGTTCTGTGCCTGAAGGAGGGTATCACCCATGCCCAGGTCTCGAACGAGAACGGCGTCGGCCTCAAGATAGGAAGCGCTCGGCAGTATAATATCGGCTAAGAAAGCGGTTGGGGTCATGACAATATCGGCCACCGCCAGGAAATGGATTCTCCGGAATGCCTCATAGACCCTCGCTGCGTTACACCACGTCATAAGGGGGTTGCAACCGGTAACCATGGCGGCCTTCACCCTATAGGGGCTTCCTTCCAGAATGGAGTCTATCAGATACTGGGACTGTAACTCGGCCGGCTTATTGGCGATCGTTTCCCAGAGAGGGTCAACGGGAAAATGGCCGTACCCCGCGCCGAGCTTTTTCATCGCCTGTTCCGGTGAGAGGTTGTCCCGGAGGACGTCCGCGGCCGTGCCTTCCCTATCGATTGTGCCTCCCATGGGCTGAATTGTGCCCCCAGGTTTGTCTAAAAGACCGCAAACCGCCTGGATAATGGAAGCCGCCCTGGCGAACTGGGTACTATTGTAGGTGTCTTCGCTCGCGTTGCCCGTCTGCAGGCAGGCGTATGGGGAACCGGCAAAGAGCCTTGCCGCCTCCACGATCTTTTCGGCCTCAACCCATGTGATGCCGGCGACCTTATCCGGAGGGTAGTCCTGGATGTGTCTCTCTAACTTACGGAATCCCACGGTCCATTTATCAACGAATTCCTCATCGTATAGCCTTTCATTGATAATGACATTCAGAAAACCCAGCGCTAATGCGAGGTCTGTCGCGGGTCTCGGCTGGAGCCAGATATCGGCCCGCCTGGCCGCCTCCGTCCCTATGGAATTCACGACAATGAGCCGGGCACCCTCCTTCAAAGGAGGGTCGGCACTGCTCCCCCAGCACAGGACACAGTCGGGAAGACCGGAAAAATCGGGCCGCCCGTCAAAGCCGTAGGTCATCAATCTGCCGCTTGCACTCGGGATATAGCAGGTATTGTCGATACCGGCGATATTCGGCGTGCCAAAGGCGTTCCCAAGACGCGATACAAGGTCGCAGCGACGATCATAATGCCCCTTGATAAAGGCCACGGACTCGGCTCCGTCGTTGTCCTTTATCTCCTCGAACTTCCCGGCGATCGCATCCAGGGCCTCCTCCCAGGTGATTCTCCGCCATTTCCCTTCCCCCCTTCCCCCCATTCTCTTCAGGGGATGGCGGAGGCGGTCCGGGTGATACAGACGCTCCAGGCTTGCCTGGGATTTCCAGCACAGCTCTTTCAGGGCATCGGGTGAATCCGGGTCATGTTCCAGTCTGACGGCACGCCCGCGCCTGACATGAATCAGCATTCCACAGTTCGCACGGCACTCCCTGCAGACGGTCCGGACTATCTTTGTTTCATGATCATTAGTCATCTTTGACTCCCATTCGGCTTCCGGATAATATGACCGCCCGGATTTATGCGACGGTCAAACATCCACAACTTATAGTTTGTTCCAGTATTATCTGGATTTTTGTATCAAATACCACTATAAATAATCAAGCACGAAAATTCTTTCTTATTTTCTAAAATATAATGTTAAATAAAGGGTTCTCATGATGAAATACGTCTTCGGGCCGGTACCCTCAAGGAGGCTCGGGCTCTCTCTGGGACTCGATCTCATACCCGCAAAGACCTGCACCTATGATTGCCTCTACTGCCAGGTCGGAAAAACCACGGAAAAGGATATCGAACCGCAAGCCTTTGCCCCGGTGGAGGAAGTACGCGGGGAACTGAAAGAGATCCTTGAAAGAACGAACCCCGATACGATCACCTTGGCCGGATCAGGGGAGCCCACCCTCCATTCCGGAATAGACACGATCATATCCTCTATTAAGGAATTAACGGACACCCGGATCGCGCTTTTGACAAACGGGGCCCTCCTGTGGAAAGAAGAGGTAAGGACCAGGGTCCTTGGGTCGGACATTATCCTGCCCACCCTGTCCACTGTCTTTGAAGACACATTCCATTCAATACATAGGCCCCACCGGGCCTTGAACCTGAATAAGATCATTGAAGGCATTAAAAATTTACGCAGGGAGTACAGAGGACTTATTTATATCGAAGTGGTTCTTTTGGCCGGTTTTAACGACACCGAAAGGGAGCTCGAAGGACTCAAAAGGGTGATGGAAGAGATCTCACCTGACAGGATCCAGCTCAACACCGTGGTACGGCCCCCTTCAGATGCCCGCGCGCAACCGGTTAATAGCGAACGGCTGGAGCATATAAAGGAATTTTTCGGAAAAAAGGCGGAGATAATCGCCCATTCATTGGGGAAAAGGTCAGCGGGTGAAACGGAATCCAGAAATACGGCCATTATCGAGATGGCGAAAAGAAGGCCGGTACGATCGATCGATATCGTCCAATCCTTGAATATCCCCATGGAAGAGACAGAAAGGATTGTAAAGGGTCTGGTTATAAAGGGAGGTCTGAAAAAGCAGGAGCATGAGGGGGAGATTTTTTTTATTGCCCAGGAATTATAGACAGTTGCTTTATTCGCCCGGGCATTTTTCTATTGTCTAGATCAATGACTTGTCTGTTTTCAGTGTAAGACTTTGCCGAGGAAAGAAGTTCCAATGTTTACCATAAGCGATGATAGAAACAAGGGAAAATACTACATCGGTATTGATGCCGGATCCGTGAGTCTGAACGGTATTGTCATAAATCCGGATAAGGAGATCGTGTATGAAGCCCCCTATCACCGGCACATGGGGAGGATAGAAGAGGCCGTATTGGAGTTCGTTCGCAAACAGGCCAAAAGGTTCGGAGAGGAAAGAATAAAGGCCGTGGCCTTTACGGGGAACCACGGGAAGGAGATCAGCCGGAAGGTCGGCGGCTTCTATGAGTTCGAGACAATAGCCCAGGTCCTGGGCGTACTCCACCTCCATTCCGGGGTAAGGACCATCATCAGCATGGGAGGGCAGGATACGGCCCTCTTCCAGATCAGTTACGGGAAAGAGCACTGGGAGCTGGAATATTTCAACACCAACGGGCCCTGCGCCTCGGGAACCGGTTCATTCATAGACCAGCAGGCCCAGCGCCTCGCAACCGCCATCTATGACGAAAAGATGGACGCTTCCCAGAAACACATTGATAGGATACTCTCCGATTTTATCGATCTGGGACTCAAGAGCAGGAACCCGGCCAACGTTGCATGCCGGTGCACGGTGTTTACCAAGTCCGACATGATTCATCTCCAGAATAAGGGAGAGCGGCTGGAGGATATTATCTACGGCCTTCATCTCGGCAACGCGAGAAACTACATCAGCACGATCGTGTCCAACAGGGTTCTCGAGGACCCGATTCTCTTTATAGGCGGCCTTTCCATGAATGAGCTCCAGGTTCAGGCCTTCAGGACATACTTTCCGGATCTGATTGTCCCTCCATATAATACATCGGCCGGTGCCCTGGGGGTGGCCCTTCAGGCCCTCGAGTCGGGGATCGAAAACAGCCTCAACCTCGAATATTTAGAGAACTACGGGGAAGATAAAATGCTCGATCTGCCCCTGGCCCCCAGGCTCGATTTGAAGTGGACCGACTTTAAGGAAGACAACCGGATCAGGGAGAAGGTCACGGGAAAGGATATACCCGTTTACTTAGGTATCGATATCGGATCCACCACCACCAAATACGCCCTGATTAACGGCGACCGGGAGATTATTCACAAGGACTATGTCCACACCCAGGGGAAGCCCATCGAAGTGACCCAGAGGCTTTTGAGGACCATACAGGATGAGATAGGTAAAAAGATAAGAATCGTGGGAACGGCCACAACCGGTTCTGGAAGGAACGTGGTCGGGGATTTCCTGAACGTGGATCTCATCATAGACGAGATAACGGCCCACGCGAGAGGGGCTGTGGAGATCGACCCGGAGATAGATACGATCTTCGAGATCGGCGGGCAGGACTCCAAGTATATCTATATATCCAATACATACCCGTTGGACTTTGATATGAACAAGGTTTGCGCCGCGGGTACAGGGAGCTTTCTCCATGAACTGGCGAACAAGTACGGCATCAATATAGTGGGAGAGTTCCAGGAGATCGCGTTATCCTCGGACGGCCCCGTGAAGCTGGCAGAGAGGTGCACGGTGTTCATGGAATCGGACCTGGTCTCCTATCATCAAAAGGGGGCAAAGAGGAGAGATCTCATCGGCGGTCTCTGTTACGCCATTGCCCATAAC
>CAYTUL010000422.1:0-4443 GCA_964441135.1 uncultured Desulfobacteraceae bacterium
GATAGGAACCGCGTAAAGGGGTCCTGGTTATCATCATGGATAGGTTTCGGATTCTTTCCCAGGGGTCTTCATTGAAATAGCGGACCTCCACGACAAATCCCATGCTCCCTACCGTCGCGATATGATAATATCCGACTTCGTCCATCACGGGGGCAATGGGCATTATCATATCCGAACTCATAAGATAGGCCCAGAGGCTCTGTTGAGCATCCCGGATGGTCTGATCCACAATCTTGATTTCTTTCATTTACTGACTATCCTCCTTTTGGTGCATAAGGATTGACGCGTCCCGGAAATAATATACCAAATCGATGACATCATCATAAAAAAATGCCCCTTTTTCTTTCAAATTCGAAAGACACGGGGGCACGCCTTCAATGCCCGTCCACCTCATAATTCAATCTCCGAAAAACGAATGAGGTTAACACAATAGCTCGGAAAAGACAAGGAGTGACTTTTTTCAATTTTTTCCTTGACAATACCCATATTTTAGTGGATTGTGAATCACACTATTTTACTATAGTTATTTCCATTCGTACTGGATTGTGCCTTTGTTCATCCATGTTCAGAGCTCCTATTCCCGTAGAAAGGCAGAGATCCGGTGTGACTATGAATAATCGCCTCAGGTATTTTCAGACATTCTTTTTATCGAGAAATAGAATTCAACGATAGATTTTTAAAAACTTCTTTGGAAGGAAAATCTGAAATAGAGATTAAAAGAACTGGGAGGTGTTTTATGAGGGTGCCATCAGGATGCTTAAGAATAGGCGGGGGGCTTTTATCTGTCTTCATTCTCTTGTTATTAATGCCCAATACGTTATTTGCCGCTGAAGCTGAAATAGCGGCGGACCCGGCGAGAAAGGCCGCCTTAAATAGTTTTTTTAAACAGGTATGTAACGACTGTCACAGTTCCACCCCGAAATACAACATCTGGTCGGCACGGGCCCAATATGACGTCTCTGGCCATAAGACCCATGGAAACTCCTTTTATGCAAATGGGGAAATTTGTCAGAAGTGCCACACCCATGAGGGTTTTCTCAAAAAAGTCACAACCGGTATGATAGATGAAAAGTCCTATGTCAAAGCGCCTTCCCAGCCGGGATGTTTTACGTGTCATGACCCCCATGTGAACGCAGATATGTCCCTCAGGACCGTTGCCCCGGTCACCCTGGTCAGTGGCAAGAAATTCGATATCGGCAAAGGAAATCTATGCGCCAATTGTCACACAGCCGTGTTTACATCGGACATTGCCAAGGATACGGAGGCCGTCAAGTTAGCCAGCTTCTGGGGTGCCCACCATGGTCCCCAGGCGGACATGTTGATCGGGACCAATGCCTACGAATACCCCGGCAAGACCTATTACAATTCCGTGCATTCCACCCTCACGAAGAACAGTTGTATCGAATGCCATATGACCTTTCCCAAGGCGAGGTTCGCCTACAGCCCCGATATGGCGGGCCACAGCTTCAGTCTCGTGGGTGAAGTCCATCACCAGCCTAAATTAAACACTGCCGGATGCCTGGGGAATTGCCACGCGAAGGTAGGCCAGGTAAAAGCGGAGAACCCGGATACACCCGTTGACACCTTCTGGTGGCATCAAACGGGAGTTGTATTTGATATCCAGGCCAAGGCCGATTTTGATAATGACGGCAAAGTGGAACCCCTCCAGGCGGAGATAGAGGGATTGTTGGATCTCTTTGTAAACACAAAGGGGACCGGATACCTCCAGAGAGGGGAATTACCTATGTATAAAAAGGACGGGAATTGGAATTGGACCCGATCGAAACAGATTCGCCCCCTGAAGGAAGTGGCCGCGCTCTTCAACTATAAATTCGTCCTGGAGGACAGGAGCCGCGGTATCCATAACGCGCCCTATGCGATCCAGATCCTCTACGACACAATAGAGACTCTTGATCCCAGTTTTGATACTTCAAAGAGAAACATTTACAGGCCACCCGAGGAATATAAGCCGACCGCGCCCGAATCAAAATCTTAGAAATAAGGAATATTACCAGGATGAAGCCCGTGTTTCCCGGTTCATGAGCCGGAGCCCGGGCTTTTTCTCGACTATTTCCTGAAAGTTTTCTGTTCATTGCCCTTGATCTGAGTTAATATTGCCCGAAACATGCCCTATCGCTCAATTGGCCAACGTCTTATGAGATTACGACTCCCAGTAACCGAATCCGACTGGAAAACCTACGTCTAAACGTGGAAGGACCTTAGCATGAACAGCGAAATGAAAAGCCGGCTAACGGGGTTTTGCTTTCTGATCGTGATCGCGATCTTTTTTTTGCCCTTTGCCGGCTTAGCCGCGGAAACTGTACCCCGGCCCCAGGGTTTCTGCGGTTCCTGCCATATCCTTACCTATCCTGCCATCATCAATAAGGCCTATGAAACATGGAAAAAGGGAAAGCATAACAAGGTCGGGTGTATCGAGTGCCACTACAAGCCTTTGCAGGCCGGCAGGTTGGAGACCGAAGGCCCGGAGACGCTATTGAAATCCGATCACATTCCGGTTCCCATGGTGCCGCCCGGTCATTTTTCCTACATCCCGCTCGGGGGCGGGACCATGAAAACCACACCGCAGATTGCCGATGCAAGTTGCCTGACCGCGGCATGTCATGGAAAAGCGGATGACACCTTCAGGACGAAAAAAATTGCATTTACGGAAAAGACAGTCTTCATTCACGAATCTCATCTGGATGAAAAGAAACAGATTGAGGGTATGCGGGTAAATTGCACCACCTGTCATCAACATGAGACCGAAGGGAAGCACTTTCAGGTTTCTGCTGCGATTTGCCATCTATGCCATTCCGCGAATACCAAATTCAATGAAGGCAGGGCCAAATGTGAACAATGTCATCAACTTCCAACCAAACCGATCCAGGCGTCGATCGGTCCGGATGAAAAACCCATTACCCATCAGATGCTCAAAGCCTCCGGAGTTTCCTGCAGCAGTTGCCATTTCGATCTCATCCAGGGTTCCGCCGAGATCAAGGTGACGCCCGTTATCGAAGGGGGCGTCATCAAGACCGTGCTTTCATTGGGCGCTGGGCCGATCAAAGTAGAAAACTGCCGGGTTTGCCATGATCAGGCAGATTACCTGAGGAAAACCATCGACAAAAAAGAGATGCACAGCCGTCATGTAACCGTGAAGAATGCCCGTTGTTTTGACTGTCACCGGCCGATCAAGCACACTGTGGAAAAGAAACATCAGCCCATGCAGGGAGACTGCGGTTCCTGCCATATTGAGCCCCATCGTGCCCAAACCATTCTGGTTACAGGCGCAGAACGTTCCGGCATACCCCCCATACCCGATCCCATGTATAAGGCCCGGACAAATTGTTTAGCCTGTCACGTGGAGAAAGAAGTCAACCCAAGGGGACAGACTGTCATGATGGCCTCTGCCAGGACTTGTGTGCAGTGCCATACGAAAGACTACGAAAAGATGCTCGGTCTCTGGAAAAGAGAACTGGGCCGGGAAGTCGAGAAGGCCGTAGAGCTGGAAAATGAAGCCCTTAAAGCCTTTGAACAACACAAGGGGGAGCTGACACAGGAGAAACGGCTTGAGGCCGGCCGGATGCTGAAGGAGGGCCGGGAAAATCTTGGCATCGTCCGGTTCGGCAACGGGGTCCATAACGCAAAGTATGCCGTTGCCCTGTTAGATTCCGCTATTTCCCTTTTTAAAGACACGATCGGCTATCTGGAAGGGAAGGATTTAAGCGAAGGGGCCTTTCGGGAGGAGTAGATTCCTCCTGGGGTTTATCAGGCATGTCAAAGATTTTGTATCCTTCCGTGGTCGGGGCTCGAAAGGACAAAAGGGCTCGAATTGACATTTATACCATAGCAACAACGTACATGTTCTTATTGGATACGGAGAGCTGGTAAACCATGAAATGGTGTCCGGTGAGGACACCGGGGAGACAGGACATGAAAAACATTCCAAAGTTACCTTTGATTATCGGAGGGGTTTTTATCATCGCATTAGGGGTCGTGATCCTGACTACCATTTCCCTCAAGGTGGACTTGAGTCATAAGGAACGGATGCTTGCGGGCAAATTCAAGGACAGGGACGGCGCCACCTTTGTGGGATCCGAGACCTGTAAAAGGTGCCACGAAAGGACCTTTCTGGAATGGAAAACCTCTCTCCATTCCAGGATGATGCAGGATGTCAGGATCGAACCCTTGGCCAATATCGGCGATTTTGAAACACCTAATGATGTCAGGAACTTTACCAAGGATGAGGTGGATTTTACCTTAGGCAGCCAGTGGAAGCAGCAATACCTGAAAAAGGAAGGGGATGATCTGATTGTCCTCCCGGCCCAGTACAACGTCTTCTCCGGAGAATGGAAGGCCTATTTCCCGGAGGATAAAGACAGGAGAAACTGGTTCATCCGGTGTGCCGGCTGCCACGCGACCGGCGTGGATCCGGAGAAAAAGACC
>CAYTUL010000423.1:0-4441 GCA_964441135.1 uncultured Desulfobacteraceae bacterium
GCAGGGTATCTATCCGCAGCTATGAGTCTATCGTCGGAAGCGCCATAAGGCGGTGTCTCGAGTTCAGAGAGAACAAGGCCGTCCCGCGAATCACGGATATTGAATCGGCATTCCCCGCCATCATGGGCAAATTAGAGCTCGAGTACGAAGCCGTCGACAGGAACGAAATGGAGATTATAGAGAAATTGACCGACCGGGCGGTCAAAGTGGTATTCGATGAACATTTTGAGGTGGATGACCTCGGTTTAATTGTCAATGCCTTCCAGAAAGGTGTGGCGGCCGAGGTTTCCAGGCACCTGTCCTCGGAGGATTACATGGACGGGTATGAGGTCATACCGGGTATGAGGGACGCCGTGAGGACTCTGGTTGATCCGGATAACCCTCCAGAGGCTTCCTCGGCAATGGAATTTATTCTTGAGGGTCTGCACCTGTCGAACAAACTGAACCGGGAAGTGGTCAACGGGGGAATTGTCTATAAATGAAAAAGATTGTCTACAAACAATGGGACGGCTCCCAGCTACCCTTTACCCTGGACCGGAAAGAGATCGTTGACCGGTTCATGGAGAATATAATGAAAGGCATGAGCCCCAACCTCTCCATGTCACGGATGCTCTGGGATGGTTTTTCCTTAGCGGGTATGGATTTCAGGGTCATGGGGCTGGAGGAGATGGTGCGGGAACTCCAGGAGCAGAAAGAGGAGCTGTTTTCGAAATATAACCTCGAAGAAGCCTTTGACAGACCCATGGACGAATTCCGGCGGCTCCTGTCTGATGAATATATGACCCGGATGGAGCAGGGTATGGATCGTCCTCCGCTATATGATGATCTCCCTCCCGGCCTGGTGGAGAAGATGAAAAACCTGGAGGGTTTCAGGTTTCTGAACCGGGAAAGTAAGGAGACCTTAGACTATTGGAAAGATAGAAAAAAGGATATCCAGGAGCTTTATGAGTTTTACGGCCAGTATGGTCACAGGTTCAAGGGGAAAGAGTCCCTTGATTTCGATCAGGCCGTTGAACTGATGCGGCAGTTCAAGGAACTGGATAACCTGCAGCAGCAGATATTAACCGGACGGCTTACGGCTGTTAACCCCGAGGAGTTAAGGGATTTATTAGGTGAAGAGGCCGAAAGATCCCTTATGATTCTCCTTCAACTTCCCCGGATGATGACAGAAGAGGGGATCGCGAGAATTGACCGGAACGGCCTCGATATGACACCGAAAGGAATGCGTTCCCTCGCGGAATTGGCCTTTGGCAAGGTCTATGAACAGGTGAAGAGGGATAGAGAAGGCAGGAACCCCGGTAATGCTCTTCAGACAGGGGAAGTCCTTCCCGATTCTTCTCGTCCCTATGAGTATGGGGATCGTTTTGATCTCGACATCACAAAAACAATTTTAAACGCTATCTTGCAGCATCCTGCCCCCGGAAAGGGCATCGAACTGGACCCCGAAGAATTTTTCGTCCGGCAGAGGGAGATGCAGGTTACGTCAACGACCGTTGTGCTCCTGGATCTTTCATGGTCCATGTCCTGGGAAGGCCGGTTTGAAGCGGGAAAGAGGGTAGCCTTGGCCCTGGATCATTATATCCGGACAAGGTTTCCCAAGGATAAGCTCCATATCGTCGGGTTCTCGACGGAGGCCAGGGAGCTCAGGGGAAGGGAACTGGCCCTGGCCGTCTGGGATGCGGATGAACCCTACACGAATCTTCAGGCGGGTCTTCGATTGGCCATGAAACTTATTAAGAGGAGCGGCAACCGGAACAATCGTGTTATCGTGATTACGGACGGCCAGCCAACGGCCTACTACAGCGGGCCGCACCTGCATGTGGAACTTCCACACAATATGTTCGGTATCAGTCCCAATGCCTGTAAGGCAACGATTGGGGAGGCGAGAAGGGTAACCTCACAGGGGATGAATATCGAGACCTTCATGTTAGACGATAACCCCGCCCTGGTTGAATTTACCCGAGAGATCTCGAGGATCAACGGGGGCAGGGCCATTATATGCGTGCCGGGTGAACTGGGAAAACTGGTCATGGTAGAGGAGATTAAACGAAGAAGAGGAAGGAACTGATTGTTCAATTGCTTGTCTGCCTGTCCCGGGGGGCTGCCCGGCATCCCTAAAAGGTGAGATCTCCATGTCGAAGGAAGGGTTTTTTGATGCCGGTTTGACGGGGCTCTATTCCGGGCGCAAAAGCGGAAGGAGCTCCTATCTTAAACGCCGTAAGATCATCAGGATAACGATTTTATTTCTCCTCCTGGTGGCAGCGGTCGTTTTTTTTCTTTATCGGTACACCCATATCTTTTTTCCACCCCAGGCCGGTCTGAATTCCGTGTCCACGACGGGCGGGTGGGCCATGTTTCGCGGGGATTTATCACATTCCGGGAATAACGGTCCAGCGGGCGTTGTTCCACGGGGAAACCTGAAGTGGTCATTTTCTACAGGTGACATAATCCATTCATCGGCCGCTGTGGCCGATGGTGTTGTCTATGTGGGTTCACGCGACGGGAAGCTCTATGCACTTGACGCCGATACAGGGAAAAAACGATGGGAATTTAAAACAGTCTCCTGGGTCGAGTCTTCACCGGCCGTTGAGAAGGGTGTGGTCTATTTCGGATCGAACGACGGTGGTATGTACGCCGTTGATGGACGTAACGGAAAACTATTGTGGCGCTTTGAAACAAGATTCGGTGTCATGTCTTCTCCGGCCCTGGCCGATGGCAAAATCTTTTTTGGATGTGATGATTATAGTGTCTATTCCCTGGATGCAAGGAATGGAACGGAAATCTGGCGATATGAGACGGGAAACCGCGTTTATTCCTCCCCCGTTGTTGCAAACGGCATCCTGTACGTCGGATCCATGGACGAATTTCTCTACGCCCTGAACGCGACAAACGGGAGGGTCCTGCTCAAATTCAAGGCATACTCATCAATCGTGTCCTCGCCTTCCGTGAGCGGCAGTATCGTATTTATCGGCACAAGCAGAGGTACGCTCTATTCCATTGACGGCCGGGCCAGAAACTGGTTTCTGGAAAATAAGCTCACCAATTACTGGAAAGCCCTTTACCTTTACGGCGACTTACCCAAACCGCCGCCGCCCTCCGGCTTTCTGTGGTTACAAAAGCTGAGAGGCATCATCAGTTCCTCACCCGCAGTGGCCGGCCACCGGCTGTATATCGGCTCGGGAACCGACCTTGTGGCCATTGATACCTCAAGCCGTGAAATACTCTGGCGTTTTATGACGGGGGGAAGGGTGGAATCATCCCCAGCAATATCCGGCAATTCAGTCTATGTGGGCAGCACCGACGGTTTTTTATATGCCCTGGATGCATCGACCGGGGATATGCGCTGGAAGGTCCGGACCGGGGGTCAGATAACCTCTTCACCGGCCGTGGCAGGGGGGACGGTCTTTATCGGCTCCGAGGACGGGAACCTGTACGCCATAAATTAGCGCCCATTCGAACATGCTGCCCCTTTGGTCTTAAACGGGCAATTAGGACGGATAAAAAGAAGCATATCCCGGCCACCATGATAATGGTGGCGCCCGAAGTAAGATTCAGATAATAGGAAAGAAAGAGTCCCGCCGTGGTGAAAAACAGGTTCAGGACAATGGAGTAGATCATCATCCGAAAGAGCGAATCCGCATATTTCTCCGCGATATAGGGCGGAATCGTAAGAAGGGCGATCACCAGGATCAAACCCACGACCCGGATTACCATCACCACGGAGAGGGCGATCATGGCAATCATTAAAAAATAGAGAAATTTGACGGGAACGCCTCGAACCTGGGCGAACTCCTCATCATAGGAAAGGCTGATAAGATCATGGTAGTAGTAGCTGGCCATAAACATCACGAGCCCGTCTATTACAAGCATGAACCAAAGATCGGAGTGCGGCACCGTCAGGATGCTTCCAAATAAATAACTCATTAAATCCACGTTGTATCCCGGCGTCAAATCAAGAAAGATTACGCCAAGAGCCATGCCCACGGCCCAGAGCACGCCTATAACGGTGTCCGCCCTTTGTTTGGACTTCATGCTGACGGCGGCCATGATAAAAGCGAACAGGAGGGCAAAACCTATGATGCCCCAGAGGTGGGAGAAGCCGAAAAAAAAAGCCAGCCCGATTCCGCCGTAGGAGGCGTGGGCGATCCCCCCGGATAAGAAGACGATTCGGTTAACTACCACCAGGGTACCTATGATACCGCACATTATGCTGGCTAACAGACCTGCCAGAAGGGCGTTTCTCATGAATTCGAACTGAAGGGCCTCTATCATGTCAATCCTCATCATGTTCCGGAAAAACCCGATGGGGGAGTCCGTGGGCGATCAATTCCACGGGACAGTGATAGGCCATTTCAAGCATATCTTTCGTGACTTCCGGGGCGTCATGATAAAAGAGTTGCTGATTTACACAGGCGACGGATTTCGCGTGACTGGATAAAAC
>CAYTUL010000424.1:0-4434 GCA_964441135.1 uncultured Desulfobacteraceae bacterium
ATCGAGAGCCCCCAGTCTTTTTACTTCAGCCATAGGAAGAAAGGTGAAAAGGGCCAAAAACCTTTCTATATCTCCGTCTTCCTGGTTTATCCAGTACTGGTAATAATCGTAAGGAGAGGTTAATTCGGGATCAAGCCATACGGCTCCCAGGTGAGATTTCCCCATCTTGATTCCTGATGAGGTCGTAATGAGGGGAAAGGTGAGTCCATGGATAATCTCTCCATCCAGCCGTCTTGTCAGGTCAGCACCGGCCAGGATATTTCCCCACTGATCGTTGCCGCCCATCTGCAGGCGGCAATTGTAATGTTTGAAGAGGTGCCAGAAGTCATAGGCCTGAAGCAGCATGTAATTAAATTCGATAAAACTCAGGCCGGTCTTCAACCGGGCCCTGTAACTCTCCGCCGAGAGCATCCTGTTTACGGTGAAATGGCGGCCGATGTCCCGTAAGAAGTCTATGTAATTAAGACGTGTAAGCCAGTCGGCATTGTTTACCATGATCGCCTTGCCATTTTTGAAGTCGAGATATTTAGCCAACTGTTTTTTCAACCCCTCGGCGTTCTTGTCGATCTCATTCCTCGTCATGATCTGCCGGGTCTCCGTCCTTCCGCTCGGATCCCCCACAAGGGTGGTGCCCCCGCCAACGACCGCAATGGGTCTGTGCCCGGCCCTCTGCATATGGGCAAGAGACATGATGGGAATAAGGCTTCCCACATGAAAACTGTCGGCCGTGGCGTCAAAACCGATATAACAGGTGGTCGGCTCCTTTAGGAGGTCACGGAGCAGCTCCCTGTCGGTACACTGTTCAACGAAGCCTCTTTCTTCAAAAGTATCAAAGATATTCACCGATTCAATCCTCATAAAACTTTGACACAAAGTCTTTCGGAAATTTGAGCCTGACCACCTTCCCTAATTTGCCGAGATTTTTGAACCTTTCACCATTGAATTCAAATTCGATCCCCGCCGCATTGCCCACCACGACATTGAACCCCTCTTTTCCGGTCCATTGGGGCCTGCTTCCGGGTTGAAAGATATACTCCTTGGGCGGGTTGTCATCCACATACATCCTTACATAGGTCCTCATGTTTACTATGCCCGTCAGGACGAGTTCATGGGTTTCCGGAGCGGCCGCCCCGGCCGGCGCCTCGGCGACGGACCCTTCAGCAGGAGGAAGAGGGAAATTGTATTCAACCGGTGGTTTTTCCCTTTCTCGGGCAGCTTGAATCCCTGTATCCGGCTCCGGTTCCGGCTCTGGCTTCGGCTCCGGTTCCGGCTCCGCGGGAGTTATCACAGGCTCTTCGGGCGGTTCTGGACTTTCGATTTCCTTCTCAGGAGGTTCGATCTCTTCGACATTTTTCTCATCAGGCACCGGCGGTTCGATTTTTTTCTCAGGAGGTTCGACCTGCTCCACTTTCTTTTCGGGAATTTCCGCCGGCTGGACCTCCTTTTCAGGTGTTACCAAAACAATATCCCGATCATTCAAGGTGATTGTTTCCTCCCCCTTGTAGACATAGAATACAATAACAAGGACAGCGATAATGGGTATGAGGAATAAATAATTCCACCTTTTTGATTCCCGGGGTTTCACGAGGGGTTTAGGGACTCTTTCCTCCACCGGCGCGATGCCCTCATACAGGCTGACGGCTTCTTTCCCATCAAGACCAACTTCTTGTGCATAGGCCCTGATAAAGCCTTTCACGAAAACCGAAGAGGGAAGTTTTTCCCAGTCTTCATCCTCCAACGCTTCAATATATTGTTTCCTGAGCCGGGTGACCCGGGCAATATGATCCCGGCTGAGCCCCTTTTTTTCTCTTGCTTCCCTTAAAAAGTGCCCCAAACTCGGACTCGGTTCGTTATTTGGTTCCATCGTTTCTATGACTTCTCTCCACTTGCAAAGGGTTGCCGGGCAGTCTAAGAAAAGACTCCGGGCAATAAAGACACGGCACACCCTTTAAAATAGTTATAGAGGAAAATTTTTCCATGATTTAATGTTGACAACCTCGCAAAAAGTCCCGTGAGCTGTCACTCCCGCGAAAGCGGGAGTCCAGAAGTACCCGAAATCGCTGGATTCCCGCTTTTGCGGGAATGACAAACAAATGCGAATTTTGTCTTTTTACGAACATATCAATGTTGTAATTCAAAAGACAATCCTGGTAAAGGTGTTCTCCCTCAGGTCTTTTATCCAGGAGGCGTATCTCTTGTTGACTTCCTTTCTGTATAAAGTTTCATAGATGCTGTCCCTAACCTCTTCAAAAGGTCTCACTCCAGCTTCCTTCCTGCTTATCAGTTTAATAATATGGATTCCATTCTCCCGTTCTATGGGGTCGCTTACTTCCCCTTCCTGAAGGCCCTCAAGCACCTTCAGAAGTTGAGGATCGATCTGGGTCGTCTTAAAACTCCCCAGGTCTCCTCCCTCTTCGGCACCCGGCCCCTGGGAAAATTCCCTTGCTAATTGGCCAAAATCCTCACCATTCCTGAGCCTTTTTATCAGGGCTTCTGCCTTTTTCCTTAGCTCCCCAGATCCCAGTTCACCCTTCAGGTTCTCTCGTTTCAAAAATATACCTGCAATGTGGACCGTCGGTTCTATCTTGTACAGCTCCTGGTGTTCCTGGTAATACTGTTTTATCTGTTCTTCCCTGATAAGAATCTTGGACTTTACTTCGTAATCGATAAGCCGGGCACGTTCTATTTGATTTTTTATTGTTTCTCGATACTTCTCGTAGGTGATCCCTTCCCTTTTCAGGCCTTCCAGCAGGTCTTCCTGGGTCAACTGATTTGCTTTTTTGATATCTTCAATAGTCGAATCAATCTGACTTTGTGTCGCCTGAATTCCTAATTCCTCAACCTTTTCCTGGGTAAGCTTTTCATTAATCATCAATTCCAGGATTTCCCGTCTTGTTTTGAGATAAGCGGTTTCGTTCATTGCCCTGATTTCATCGATCTTTTGACCGGTAACCTCTTCAATTTTTTTATTAAGCTCATAGAGGGTTATCACATCATCATTGACGACAGCCACGACCCTGTTGCTGGTCTCCGTAAAACCACGGCCGGGAATGCAAACGATCATCACAGCAATAAAAACGTATAACAGAAAAGATCTCATCGCGCTTATCCCTCCATGCTCCAATCCGAGTATATTTCCTTCTTAATGCTGACCGGAAAACGATCTCGTAATTTTCTGATCCAGTTTGCGTAAAATAACTCTCTTTTCTGATAAAAAAGCTTGGCTTCGATCTCCGCCATCGCCTCGGTCAGGTTTTTCTGGCCCTCGTTGCGCTTTGACAGGACTTCAAATATATGAAAGCCGTATGGAGATTCCACAATGGGGCCAATTTTACTGACCGGAAGCGAAAATATCACCTCATCCATGGATTCTTCCAGTTCACCCTTGGCAATCCAGCCAAGGATCCCCCCATTTTCCGACTCCGGAGCAATCGAATATTTTTTTGCCTCTTCACCCATATCATGTCCCTGGGACAGATGTTCAAGGACCGTTTCAGCCTCTTCCCGGGTATGAGTGACTATCTGCCTTAGTTGAACCATCTGGGGATACTTGAATTCATCCTGGTGAGAATCAAAATAGTCCTTGGTCTCATTAAAGGTAACAGGGGGTATATCAGCGGTGGCCATTGTAATGATTTTTTTTATGAGCAGCTCCTCCCTCAAGTCCTCCTTCCATTCATCGAACTCAATGTATCTTTGAAGCAGTACATTTTTGAATACGTCTTCCGGGTAGTCTTTTTCAATATTTCTTATTGCCGATTCCAGCTCACTGTTCGAGACCGTTATCCCTTTTTCCTTTCCATACTCCATGATTAAGGATTTTTCTATGACCTTATCAATAATCGGTTCAATATTCTCTTTGACTTCCTTTTCAGTCATCCCCATTTCGAAGATGACGCGCTGCATCTCCTTTTTGAACTCCGCTTCGTTAATCTTGCTTTTACCAATGGTAATCACGTCCTTGTTGTCAAAGGGGTTAAAAATATTACAGGATGACAGCAAAAAAACCGAAACCATCATCAGAAAGAAAGATCTTTTCAATATCAAAAACGCCATGTTACCGGCCTTCACGCTCAGGGATCGAGTTGAGTCAAAACGATCGGATTTTGGAACTATTTGAATTTTATAGATTAACAGTTAATCAATAAAATGCAAGAAGATTTTTCTCAAGATTCACCGTCAGGCCATTACCTCTCCAACCTGATCCCTGACCCCCGATCCCTGAAACCTGAAACCCGAAACCTGACACCTTTCATCCCCTTCCCTGCGAATGATCAGGAAAGATCAAATTTCCTTATGATATTCTCCGATTTCAGGAGGGCTCCGGTCGCGGACTCCCCTGGAGTCAGATTCACCCTGATTTTGGTGTCGGACAGGAAGCGGAACCCCGGTCCTCCATTTTTCGCCATCTTTACCAGTTGATCAGGTCTGACC
>CAYTUL010000425.1:0-4414 GCA_964441135.1 uncultured Desulfobacteraceae bacterium
GTTTTGCCGCATGGGTTTTGACCCATGGTATTGAATTACCGCTATAGACCTCCTCTTGAGGAAGATCTTCTCCCTCTTCTATTCTTCCCATTCGGAAATGTCCAAAGTACATGAAAGATCCTTTTTATCCTTTTCATTACCAACCCATTTTTTTCAATTCCTCCCAGGCCCTTTTATTCTCAACGGGCATGGCTTCCTTCAGGAAACTGTTCATTTCCTCAAGATAGTTAAGCTTTTCCTCCACTGAAAGGGACATGTATCTCTTCAGATCCTCAACATCAACGTATTCATTCGCATGTTCTTCAGCTTTGTTCATTCTTAATTTCCTTTATCTTCTGCAGGGCTTGGATATCGAGTTCATCCCTTTTTCTGCCCGCAATTTTTTTTAAACCGATCAGGTCGTCAATGGAGATCACGGATATTTCTATATCCCTTGCGGAAACAACTTCCCGGTTATTAAAGGCATCTTCAAAATCAATAAAATTTTCAATCATGATATCCATGTTCTCCATTTCATTTTTTGGATTGTAGATCGAGAAGACCTTGAGATGCTTTTCTTTTTTCCATCTCTCTACCTTCTCCGGATCATTTAACTCTTCAATCTTTACAGGTATCCTTGGAACAAATCCCAGATTCTTAACAAGTTCTATGAACTTTTTAACATTGTCACTCTCAAAGGAAAGCATAATATCCAGATCCCCTGTCGCGCGGGAATATCCATGGATATTTACCGCGATTCCGCCCACGACTAAATATCTTATATGTCTTTCAGCCAATTCCCTGAATATACGCTCATAGAACATAAAAGCCACCTATTCTCATCTAAATATCCTCCGGTCCATCAGGGATCCCGATATCTTGGACCGGTAGCGCTGAATCTGGAGATAGGTGCAGTTGCACTCTCTCTTGGGATCTCCGAAAAAACCGCAGGGATGCGGATTCCAAGTGTAGAGATTCATATGTGTCTGATTTTCTTAGAATTAGTATAAACCCTCTCTACTCTAAACCTATAGAGTCCGCCTAAAATGAAGTCAGGATACCGGTTTAATATTATTACATGACGGGTGGTGTTTGTAAAGTTTTCGGGAAAAAGGTGGATGCTTGAGGAATAGGATGAGTGGGGTATCATCCGGAGCCTATAAGGCTAAAAGATGAAAAAAATCATGGAGTCAGATATTTATAAATTCCTTACAATACCCTACTTTAAGGAAACCATCCTACTTGGAATCTCAGAGGCTTATCGTTATTACTAAATCCGAAAGGCAGAGTTCAACGGGCCCGCCCGAGGGTGAATATACGAGGCGGATATACTGTGATATAATGTATAAATAGAAATCCAGCCGTCTGGATATGGTGCAAATATAACTTATTACCACATTATTTGAATCCCAAAGGATTGTCGCTTCGTCCGTGATCCTGACGTTCCGGGGCATTTGGTCAGGCTTTTTCTGAAGGTGTTTAAAAGTTTGAAATGAATTATGCATTACTACGGTGTTTTCAGAACAATTAGCTGTTGATACTGCATAAAGATGTACTTTCATATTATACAGCATGATCTTTTTAAACAAGGAGGATCCGTCCTATGGTCATCGGCAAAGTACTAACGCAGCGGGCCCTAATCACACCAAATCGGGAGGCCCTTATCTTCAATAATAGGACCTTCTCGTTTAAAGAACTCAACCAACGTTCCAATAAAACGGCAAATGCCCTCATCGAACTGGGTATTGCGCACGGGGACTGGGTCGGCTTACTTATGCTCAACAGCAACGAATTCCTGGAAATATACTTTGCCGCATCCAAAATCGGTGCCGTTCTCGTTCCCTTGAATGTCCGTCTCTCTCCCCAGGAGCTGGATTTCATTCTCAATGATTGCCAGGTATCCGTATTTTTCTTTGGCTCCGCCTTTGAAGGAAAAGTAAAAGAGATGGAATATACTACCAGGGCCCGCTACAGAATCTGTGTCGGGTCTTCATCCCTGGCCGATACCATAAGCTATGCAGAGTTTATCAGGCTTGCAGAGAATGGAGAGCCTGATATATCTGTGGATGAAGAGGACCTAAATGTGGTGATGTATACTTCCGGGACTACAGGACATCCCAAAGGGGCCATGTTGACACACAGGGGTATGTATTCCGCTTGTGTGGATCTACTCATAGGACTCAATTACCTCTATCCGGATCGCTGTCTCCTATTAGGACCTTTTTTTCATTCTGGTTCCATCACCCCGCTTCTAGGGCACGTGGTGCGTGGGATCTGCACCATCCTAATGGACCGATTTGAACCAAAAACGGCTGTTCGTCTGATCCAGGAAAAGAGGGCCCGGCTTATGCTGGGGGTCACGACTATTATGAGGATGCTCTTGCAGGTGCCTGATCTCGAGTCCTATGACTTAGATTGCTGGGAAATTGCCATCCTTCCCGGATCACCTCTCCCCTATTCCCTTATTAAGGAGGCTCATGACCGTATAGGCGTGCTATGCCAGAACCTGTGGGGATTGACGGAGATATGCGGGCCGGGTTCTCTAATGAATATCGAGGACATCCTTCTCCTGCCTGAATGCGCAGGCAAACCCTATTTTAACGTAGATATTCGTATTGCAGGCCCGGATGGAGAGGACCTTCCTTCAGATTCCATGGGAGAAATCGCGGTTCGTTGTCCTAATATAATGAAAGGGTACTGGAACCAACCTGAAGCGACTGCAGAGGCCATCCAAAATGGGTGGCTCTTTACCGGTGATATGGGCAAGCTCGACAAAGATGGGTATCTATACATTGTCGACCGCAAAAAGGATATGATTCTATCCGGTGGTGAGAACGTTTACCCCGCAGAGATTGAGAGGATTATTCTGGAGATGCCTGGTGTCATCGATGTTGCCGTCATCGGTGTGCCTGATGAGAAGTGGGGAGAGGTACCAAAGGCCTTTATTGAAATGGGAGAAAAAAAACCTCCGAGCCCGGAGGAAGTCATCGCCTTTTGCAGGAGCAAGCTGGCTGGTTTCAAGGTCCCAAAGAGGATCGAATATATCGACAAACTCCCAAGAAATCCTTCGGGAAAGGTGCTTAAAAAGGAACTGAGAACGAGATAAAGGGGGATGTCCTTAAACAAGTAACTAACTCCTCAGCTTTTTCCAATGGATGAGGTCTATCACAATGCCGATATCGTCGTTTGAATCCTTTCTTTTCATACAAGCGGCAACTTCTTAATTCATCAAATCCAAAAGACGATTTCATTTCTTCATAATTGCACGAATAATCAATGGACATATAGGTTAAACTTATATATTTTATTGAGTATAACCAATCACCAAGGAGGCATAATAATCCTATTATGCCCACTACATCAAAATCAGAGGAAAAAATAGAAATGATCGATTTCTAAAATGCTCATTCAGAGGCATCTTTTATTATTTTTAAGGCCCCGGTTTTGGATCGATTAAGTTGGTGCTGGATTGAAATTCCCCGGGATGTTTGCACAAAAGTCCACTATCAAAGTGAGGTCATGATTATAAAATGATCACCATTTCAATGGTTTAGAAAGATTTTTGAAAATTTTATTTAACTGTTGAACAAATTTGTTCAACAGCGTTTTCAGGTTATTCGAAACATCAGATTCCCTATCCCGGCTGTGTCTTGCGGCATCAAACCACCTATTTTTTATGTTGTCTTACAATCACCACATGACTTTCACACCCCAGATCAAGGTGCTTGGATATAAGGTCAAAATGACTGTCGGCATGTAAAACCATGCACCCTCGAGTCAAGGCGCTCATGGATATCAGGTTATCCGTATAAGGGACAGTGACGCCGTTTCTTCTTAAGTTGATGTGGTTACATAAACACATAAAGCTGTGGCATCAACTCTACAATCAGATATTTAAAATTGGATAAGCCCAAAGCCGATCTTCACATAACACTCCATACAAATTGGGGAAAATAGTTTTTTTTAAACACCCTGGTCATTCTTGCACATTTCTTGCTTAATAGCTGGATTATGGAAGAGACCGATAAAATCATGAAGGTATTCATTGCTCATCTGAAGGAAAAAGGATTGGATCCTGGAATGATGCCAATCTTTATCAGAGATTTGGCTCATGCGATTAACAATCATGATGAACTCTGGGAAATCAACAGCAGTTTACATCTGATGGGATGGAATGAATTTGAGTTGGATTATAGGACGCTGGAATTAGCCGATGCCTGCCTTCGACCCTATCCACTCTTCAATTCTGAGGGATACCCGGAGGGGTTGATTTCCACCAAAGTTGGGCACAAGGCAACGTACAGCTCCTGAAGAAGCCTTTCCATGATCCGTATAGCAGTTTTAATCTTACCTCACCTCAGCATCCTCCGATCCAGGCTCTTGTACTGGATGGCCTCGGCCATGTGATCCACCTTTATATTAGTCTCCCCTTCTA
>CAYTUL010000426.1:0-4406 GCA_964441135.1 uncultured Desulfobacteraceae bacterium
GTATATTTCTCTTCTGGATTCCCGCGCCCCTTGAGGGGGATATTACCTGGCTCAAGGATCTCCTGGCCGCGATCCTGATGAATGAGGGAATGAAAAGCGGATCGGAAAGGGGTGAGAACGAGGGAGTAGAATATATCCGGGCCTATATAGACGGAGAAAAAAAGAGGGTAACGGAGCATTTTATCCATCATTATTATCACGGCCTCCTGCTCTGGGGTGAACAGGAGAAGGACATCTCTCGATTCGGGATTCTGAGCCAGGAAAAATTCCTCTCTGAATTCATCCCGCCCCTTCTGGAGCGACGCTTTCCAAAGCACAGCCGCATCCAGCCGTTTATGGGCGCCCTTGCCCCTGGCATACTCAGGGACATGCTCGGGGAATTTCTTTTAAGCGGTGTCCTTGTGGTGGACGACCGTTCCAAGTTCGGTATACGAGACGTCCTGGAAGGACTGCTCACACCCATGGGGCTCATACGGAAAAAGGGCAACCGGTACGAACTCCATGTGAATCCCAAACAGAACGAACTCGCCAGGCATGTATTCAGGGTAATGGCTGACAGGGAATCCCTTCCTATTGATGAGATGTACTGGAATTTGCGCAAAAGCGAATACGGCCTTATGATGCCGCACTTTGAAATCCTGGTACTCGCGCTGATTTTTTCAGGGCACCTGGTTGCCTATAGCGGCATGAACCGCAGAAAGCCGGAAGAACTCGCGAGGAGTGGTCTCAAGGGGATCACGGCATTGGGTAAGGGGGAGATCATCTCCGAAGAATTCCGCCAGGCCATATCCGAACATCCCCTGATCCCGAAACAATTCCGCAACGCACCTATCACCCTGGCCTCCCAGGAGGATCTATGGTCGGAATTAAAGGCACGGAAACCTGTCGTTCTGGAGGATCTGGCCGCCGCACGATCGAGGATTACATGGGCCTCGTCCTTCGAGGCATTCAAAAATATGCCCTGGGAAAGCGTGCTCAAGGATATTGAAGACATAGAGGCTCAATGGGATGAACTCAAGGTCAGCCGGCCATCCAAAGAAGGCCTCGAGAGGTTCATCCGGGAAGGCCGGAGGGAACCTTTCTTAGAGAATAAACTCAAGATTGTCCACTCCTGCCGGGCCTTCCTGGATCATGCCGAGCGGGCCCTGTTCATATATCAATATGTCACGGATCAACGACTCAGTCTGCCGGATGAAGCCCCTTACTTGTGGGATATAAAACCACAGGAAAGGGGTAGCCGTGAGGGTGATCCACTGACAGGATATGGGCGGTTAAGGGAGGATAAGACCGAGATTCTCTCATTTTATCGCGAAAAACAGGAATCTGTTTCTCCGGATCTCTTGGAGGAGATGTTTAAAAAGTTTCAAGCCTTCCAGGAGAATTATACCAGAACCTATGCAGAGGCCCACAAACGTATCCGGGGTGGAGGGCAGTTTGAGCCCTATGATAAACTCGCTCAATCCAAACGGTATGACATCCTCAAACGACTCGACCAGTTAGAGATCATATCCGTGGAACATAATTACCATTCCGTGAATCAGTCCCTTTCATCCGTGCTTTTACATCGCTGCCTCCGATCCCCACAGGACCATCTCCAGGGCAGGCCGACCTGCACCTGCGGGTTCAAACTCGGAGAAAGCGTTCCCTTCAGACCTCTGAAAGAGATCGAAAATGAGATCGAGCTTGGTATTCACGAAACCCTGGATGCCCTGCACTCCCCGGCCATGCAGGAAAAGATAATCCCTTACCTTGAGGGCCTCGATCTCGTAAACAGGCAGGATGAGGCCCGTTCCATACGTCAATTTCTCAATGTGAGAAAGGATCCTAATAATGAGACATTCCTGAGCCGGTTAGACCGGACACTGACCTCAAAGGTCATCAGGGGTATTAATGAGGCCTTTCGTGGAAAAGTGGTCGTTGTTAAAAGAGATATCGATCAATTATATCAGAGTCTGATCCACCGGAGATACAGCCTGAATCAGTTCCGTAAAATTGTGAAGGACTGGCTTAAGGAAGAGACGATCGGGCATGACACTTTCCTGCACTTCGTCGGTAAGGGGCAAGGGGATTCCTTCGACCGGGTGAAAGAGGACTTCATGGATTTTTTGGAGAGCGATTTCCGGCATCTTTTATCTGTTTACCAGGAGTCCGGACATGGCCAGTTTATCAAGGCTATGATCACGGCCTTCTGGGCCGGACACTATGGCCTTTCCGGCAAGAAGATGATAGAGGTATTCCCTTTTTTAGACAGAGGTTCGGAGGAAGAAACGGATCAATTAATTACTCATCTGGCAAATCTGGGGAGTATTCTCCGGTCTGAAAAAAGATATCTATTTGAGGCCTTCCTTACGGAAACGGAGCAGGATTCAACCTATATAAAGGCCCTCTGGTCTCTTCTTTCGACCTTTTCCCCCATGGCTATTTTCAAGCGGGAAGAGGTTTTCCCCCTCCTCCTGAAAGAGGCATTTGAGCGGCTTATTTGCGGGAAAATAGAGGCTAAAGCAGTGGAAGAGCTTACCGGATATGTCCCTTCGGAACCGGTCGTTTCAGATGAGGATTCCCGTTTTTTGAGGCAGAGGCACGAAATGATTGAAGCCCTGGAGACCTGTCTTCTCTTTACGAAAAGGAGCTCGATTCTAAATGCTGTTGAAGAACCTATGCCGGATACTTTTCAAAAATGGGAATCCCTTTACCTTAAGACACTTTCTTCTCTCCCAGCTCTCCGGGAGAAACTTCATACTGGCTTGAAGAGGATAGGGACACCCGTTCCTCTCCATATTAGGGAGGAGGAAACCCGTTTGGCTGGTAAAATTCAGGTAATAGAAAATCATTTTGAAGACTTTTATTGCCATGAGCTGCCTCGATGGGATGGAGATGACGTGACCCGTCCATTGATGATTCAGGATGTTCCCCATATCCTGAAAAAAAGACGAAATATCCCTGATCATAAACAGGTTTATTATATCCTCATGGACGGCATGCGATGGGATCTCTGGGAGTGTGTCAAGTCGAACTTTTTCGGAAAGAAGAGTAATCTCTTCCGATTCGCAAGGGAGGGCACGCTCTGGTCCAACCGGCCCACGAACACAGCAAGCCAGCTTGAGCATTTTGAAGATGCTTTCCGTAACGCTCATTTGGACCCGGATGAGGCACCACTCTGGAAACTGAACGGAATTGATGAGAAAATCCATTCTGAAAAGGGACCGCTCACGCACCTCTTCGCCAACGTCATCAGTTACCTGGAAATTGATCTTCTATCGAGACTCCGGGATCTTCCCCCCAGGACCCTGTTGGTTCTTTTTTCTGATCATGGTTTTGTGGAGAATCCCGCCTTCCGGGCAAATAAGAAATACGACGCCCCTCGCTATATGCACGGCGGGGACTCCCTTTTTGAGGTGATCGTCCCCTGGGCCTGGGTAATGCGGATCTGAAAATGATTCAATCACCTTTCATTTTTTCCGCGATCTTCCTGATTTCAGTTTCCAAAGACTGTTTGACCTCTTCCCAGGGGACATCCCAAATCATAGAGGGGTCGGCTTCCCTATCGGCTTCTTCAAAATCTACGAGGCCTTTAAGAAAGAGAAGCTTGCTGTAACGAACTCCCTCATTCTCTCCCATGGCCATGGTGATTAGAGTTTCAAGCCCTATGATTTCTCGTGAAAGACAATATATGTCTATAAAGTCTTTTTTACTTCCCCGGCTTCCAATGGCGATGATCTTCATTCTTCCAATGTCCCGAGGGTCCGCGAACCGGATATTTTGAATATCTGGGGAAAAGGGTCTCAAAGGGTATTTTAAAGGAATCATTTCCTTGATAAAATCAACTTTAACGGATTGCATCGTCAATTCAATATGACGAGTTGTCCGGTTCATTATTTTTATCGTTAACCCTTCACGTTGTGCTTTAACCATAAAGGAGTAAAAGTCAAAATCCTCGGGCATATAAAAATCAAGGTCATCCGATCTTCTGTGACCGAGCTGAAAGGCGAGGCCTGTCCCTCCCCCAAGATATACAGCCCGGATGTCAGATAGATTATTCAGTCTATTTAACAGTTCCCATAGGGTGTCGGGTATTTTCTTGGAGTGCATCTTTCACCTTTCAGACCAAGAATGATTTCCCAGAAATTTCTCGATCTTGGGGAGATGGATCTGCTATTTTTTAATACATGGATTATTTCTTCACGTGTAAATGCTGAAAATAAGAATTTAAAAGCGTCTTCATCGCCATGTTCCATTAGACGACTGATTATGAAGTACGACGACCCTTCAACGGTGAGTAGAGAAAAATCAACATCCCAGAAAAACGGGCAAAGATATGAAGGCAGTTTCTCTGTAGCGGGGCCGGATTCTGTTTTTTTATTACCCATTTTATCATAATTATCTAAATAATATTTATAGACTTTTTG
>CAYTUL010000427.1:0-4403 GCA_964441135.1 uncultured Desulfobacteraceae bacterium
ATGATAACCCCGATAATATCCAATTCCAGTCAAGCAACGCCTATCAATTTCAGGGAAGATTATCCACTATCCTGGAAAGGATTTACGGGACCGAGTGGAGTCCGGCTGAGAAACTGAAACACAAGCTCACTCCTTCCCTGACATACCGGTACAGGGCCGACAGGGATGAGGAGAGATACAGGCCCTGGTTCGAGCCCATCGACGCAGAGGGCAGGATCAACCGTTTAACGCTTTCCCTTGATAACCTCCTGGATGCGAAAACGGTGGATGACAGGGGAAACGCAACCTATGACCAGTGGGGAACCCTGAGCCTGAGCCAGGGATATGATTTGGACGGGACCCTTCTTCGACCCCTGGTGGGAATTTTGACTTTCATGCCCTTTCCGGACCTGAATCTTGACGCGGAAGCGCACTGGGACCATTATAAAGATGCCGTCGTCTTTTCAGACCTGTCTCTCGAACTCAAAGTGGAAAGATCCGGGGGCAAAAAGGACACCTACCAGATAGACTATTCATACGAGGAGGACGGGAACAAGGGGTTTAACTACTATCTGAATATCAACCTGCTGCTCGGGTTTTCAGCAGGGAGTTCCCTCAATAGGGATATTGAGCTTGATCAGAATATCCAGAGGAGCTACTGGATAGAATACACGAGCCAATGCTGGGGAATCCGTCTTATCCTGGAAAAAATTAATGAAGAATCCAGTATTATGGTCTCATTCAGCCTTCTCGGCCTCGGGGAGCTGGGTGGCGGATAAAAGGGCCTCGTCCTGATCGATAATCGCATACCTTCCCCTCAGTCCAAGGCCCTCTAACGCGTCACGAAACCGGATATGCTTTCGGAGATCCTGAGGCTGTAATACGCAAGGCTACCCCGAGATTAGAGCATTCCCCCTGACGCGATATCCTCCCTCGCGTTCCGGACATTAAACTTCCGATTACCTGATTGTCTCCATTTTGACATGATAGACGAAGTTTAATGCCTTGCAAACCCCAAATATTTGGTCATTCCCTATGAAGCAGGTAGATATCTCCTTGAAAAGAAATATCATACCGGATATCCATCTTCAGGTATAGCCGGATAACTATGACCTGTCCTAAAAGACCAGGCTTCTTATATCATGTGAAGCAGGCATGATATTTCACCAAGGAGATCATCAAAAAGAATTATGTGAATCCTGAACCGTGAACCTTAAACCTTAAACCACATAGCCGGATAGTCCTAACCTCCGCGATGCGGAATCTTCGACCGGCCTAAAAGACCGGATTTGTTACATCAAATGAATCAGGAAACCTTCTCGATCCTGCACATGAAGCTTCGACTGCATGGTGTGCCGGTGATGTCGTTTCTCTTTTCATCGTCCGTCAGGTTATTCAAATTGGCTTCAGGGTCCATTTCGCCGCACCCCCAGGCAATACGAATCGATCCCGGGTAAACCACGTCGGAAATCCTCGCTTTCATGGTTATGTGACCCCTTGGATTCTCAATCTTGATGAGATCCCCCCCTCTGATTCCTTTTTCCTTTGCATCATGGGCGTGTATGTCCACAAAGCAATTGGGGGCCTCCTTCACCAGGGAGGGGATATTTCTGAACTGGGAATGCGTGAATCTATTCGTGCGGGCTCCGCTGATGCCCAAAATCGGGTATTCATCCCTTTTATCATAGAAACTGATGGGATTTACCGCCTCCTCGTCGAAAAGGGGAACCGGCTGGTACCCCTGGTCCTTCAGTCTTTGTGAATAGAACTCGACCTTACCTGAAGGCGTGTCAAATCCCCTGACCTTATATTTCTCATGTTCCATTTCCTCCGTGCGAATTCCGTCGGGCCTTTGCCGCAGCATATCCACGGTGATTCCCGTGGGCTCCAATTGATAGTCAATGGCCTCCTCCGCGGTCTGCCATGGGAATTCCTTTTCCAGACCGATTCTTCTTGCCAGATCAAAGGTGATCTTCCAATCGGGCCGGCTTTCCCCTATCCAGTCTATGACCTGATTCTGGATTCGAAGAGGATTATTCCGGATGAATGCCCGGTTCAACTGGGTCTTCTCAAAACAACTCGAAGCGGGAAGGACCACATCGGCGAGCTTTGCCGTCCGGGTCATGAACAGATCGATCACGACAAGAAATTCAAGCTTTTTCAGGGCCCTGAGCACCCTGTTCGAATCCGTCATGGCCACGACGGGATTGGCCGACTGGACCACCAACATCTTCAGGGGATAGGGCTCTTCATCCAGTATTGAATCTATTACACATGATTGGACATGCAGACCCCAGGTCTCATGGAATTCGTTGAAAAGGCGGTAAGTGTGGGTTATGGGCATTACGTCGCCGGGCAATCGCTCCTTAAGCTGAATATTCCTGAGGGGAACCGGCTGGGGTATGAAGTCCCCTCCGGGCTTATCCACATTTCCCGTCAAGCCCCTTAAAATACAAACAGCCCGGGTATTCTGAAAGACATTGAGGTGCATGTCGAGGCCGTTTCCGTCGACTATACAGGCTGGATCCGTTGTCGCGTACAATCTCGCCGCTTCCTTTATTAAATCCGGTTCCAGCCATATGCTCTTCGCTATCCTGTCGGCCTCGTAATCCCGGGCCGCATCTTTTAGCTGTTCAAATCCTAGGGTCCATTTCTTTACGAAGTCCGCATCATAGAGCTCCTGCGAGATGATCTCATGGATCATGGACATGGCAAGCAGGCCGTCACAGCCGGGTTTAATCTGCAGGTGGATGTCTGCCATCGATGCAAGGCCGATTCGTATCGGATCAACGACAATGAGTTTCGCGCCTTGCTGCTTTGCTTGGAGGATCCCTTCATAGGGGAGGGGATTGGTATCCATATCATTCTTTCCCCAGACAAGGATACATTTCGAATTCTTTGCCTCGGGGAGGGTCATGGCGCCGTAGGTATAATTATGGGCCATCTCCCTCGCAACATGACATACCGAACCGTTTCCAATGGTGTTGGGTGAACCGAAGGCATTCATCAACCTGTTTGCGTAATCCCAGGGCGCCCCCCAATCCGCGGCCATTCCCCTTAACCAGCAAACCGACCGGGCACCATAGTTCTCTTTGAAATATTGGAATTTATCCGCAATGATATCCAGGGCCTCATCCCATGACGCCTCCCTGAAACCGTTCCCCTCCTCCTTTCTTACGAGCGGCCTCCGCAGCCTGAGAGGAGAATAAACGATATCCGGCGAGGCCTTCAATTTGGGACAGATCAGTCTCTTCCCGGGCTCTAAAAAGGATTTTCTCTCCGCCGAGACGAGCCTGCCGTTTTCTATCTCCAGTTCGACAGGACAGCAAGACGAACACAACCGACAGATACTGTCTTTTTTCATGATACCCCCTATCTTTCCGCCTTTACGTAGCAGCTCCGGATGAGCTCATAATGATTGGAATGCGTACGAATTTTCCACCAGATACCGCCATGATTTTCTAATCTCCATTTCGGCAGCAAACCCTCCTCCTCACCCTTTAATAGCGCGATAATATTGTCTATCCCGCGCCCGGAATAACGCCCGTTGTTTTTCCCCCCCAACCAGTTTTCTTGAATCGCGACCTCATCGGACCATGAAAAGGGATCGGAGAAAAGAAACTGGGCCTCCAGATCCTTCACGACACGATTCATTTCTCTGAGATGCTTGAGAGGATTCTGAACCTTATCGATAAGGTTAAGGGAAGCAAGGGATGAAGCGGTATTGGATTTAAAGGGCAATGCCTGGGCATCCCCCACAATAAATTCCACTTTACGGCTGTCCCACCTATCCGGAAGGTGTACGGTCATCTCCCGTGAGAGCAGTCCCTCCTGTTGAAGGGCGACTTTCATTCTCCGGTTCTTCATCAGTTCTCTCGCTGATTTGATAAAGGACAGGGAGTTGTCAATCCCGATCACAAAATCACTTTTTTCGCTCATTTCAAATGTAAAACGCCCCACGGCGGATCCCGCATCTATCGATATTCCGGTGTGTCTCCTCATGAGATCGGCCCATCTGCCGTAAGCGTCCGACGCGTTCTCCTCCTTCAACAGATCACCGTAATGACTCCACATATAGGAGGATAGGGCAGGCGGCGTCTCATATTTGGAATGGCCATGGGTCTTTTCATCGATCGATGCCGGGTCGAGAAAGGCCACCCCCTTTCGGACCGGGTACACCCTATCGCATTGACGGCACCGTAAATCTCCGGTGATGATATCTTCCTCCTCTTCCTCAATAACGTGAATGTCCAATTCATTTTCATCGGGAAGGCAGAACGGGCAGATCAGCATATCCAATAGTATCTTTTTCATTAAAACCTCCTTAATATTATTTTTTAAAAGCGGCTCATCATAGTGTCCATCCAGAAACAGCCAATTTCTGGATGGAGCTTTAAGCGGTCAGCGGTCAGCAGTCAGCCAAG
>CAYTUL010000428.1:0-4401 GCA_964441135.1 uncultured Desulfobacteraceae bacterium
AGCTTGAAAGGGATCTGGGAATAACAGGGTCCATCAAACTGGCTTCAAATGAAAACCCTCTGGGCCCCTCGCCGTTAGCGGTTCGGGCAATCCTGGATAACGTGAACAGGATCAATCGCTATCCCGACGGCAGCGGTTATTATCTCAAGTTAAAACTGTCACAAGCCTTTGGGTTCCCTCTGGATCGAATAATCATCGGCAATGGATCCAATGAGCTCATTGAACTGATTATTCGAACCTTCTTATCTCCCGGCGAAGAAATCGTTCAGGCCTTTCCAACGTTTTTGGTCTATCAAAAAATCGTGACCGCCGCCAAAGGTGAAACTGTATCTGTTCCTCTCCGGAATTTGAGAATAGACCTAAAAGATATTACGCGAGCCATTACCGGGAAAACCAAGATTATCTTCATAAATAACCCCAATAATCCGACCGGTTCGGCCCTTTCAAAGAGCGAAGTGACTGATTTCCTCCTGTCCATCCCCAAGGACATTGTTGTTGTTCTGGATGAAGCGTATATCGAATTTGTCTCAGACAGGGAGGTAGCCAGTGGGCTCGATTTTTTACAGAATTATCCCAGGGTTATCGTATTAAGGACATTTTCCAAACTGTACGGGCTCGCCGGGCTTAGGATAGGATATGGGTTTGCTTCGGAGGAAGTCGTCGATTACATGAATCGAGTAAGACAGCCCTTCAACGCCAATTCTTTGGCCCAGGCGGCAGCGATAGCTGCACTGGATGACAGGGAATTTGTTTCCGCCACACTAAATCTCGTAAGGGATGGCCTGAGCTATCTTTTCGAACAGCTTGAGAATCTTGGACTCCAATATTATCCGACACAGACAAACTTCTTTTTAATCAAAGTGCCCTTGGGTGCCCGGAAAACCTATGAAGAGATGCTTAAGGAGGGTGTTATTGTCCGTTCTATGGACAGCTATGGATTGAATGATTGTATTAGAATAAATGTAGGCCTCCCGGAGGAGAATGAGAGATTTATCAGGACCCTGAAGAGGGTACTGAGGAATTTTATAAGTAAAAACCACTAAATTGAAAGAGCCTGATTGATGCCGCTTCCAGCCGGGCTGGCCGCTGGAAGCTCCCTATGGAACTCTTTGATTCAAGTTCGATATTTCTAATATTCGAGATCACCCATGAAGGGTATAATCGCCATTGACGGTCCCGCTGGAGCGGGAAAAAGTACTGTAAGCCGCCTTATTGCTAAAAGATTAGGTTATTTATATCTTGACACGGGGGCGATGTATCGGGCGGCCGCACTTCAGGCCAAAAGAAAGAAGCTCGATCTCAGCAACGGCCAGGAGCTGTATGAAATGTGCAGGAGTCTCGACCTGCACTTTAAATCCAATTTAGATCACTTGAGCGTATATATTGGAGAGGAAGATATTACTTCCGCGATAAGAGAACAGGAGATGGATATGTTGTCTTCCAAGGTATCCGCTATCCAGGCGGTAAGGGTAGCTATGACCGAGCTTCAGCGCAGAATCGGCGAATCAGGGAAAGTGGTTGCAGAAGGCCGGGATATGGGTACCGTGGTATTTCCTGATGCGGACCATAAACTGTTTATTACCGCATCCCTTGAAGCGAGGGCTGAGAGGAGATACAGGGAAAGACTCGGCAGGGGCGAATCGATATCCAGGGAGGAAGTCGAAAATGAGCTTCGAAAAAGGGATGAGCAGGATAAGTCACGCTCCATAGCGCCTTTGCGTCCGGCCAAAGACGCGATTATCATTGATACGACTGAATTGGGGATTGGGAATGTTGTTGATGAGGCGTTAAGAAAAATCGGTAAAAAGGATTTATATATAGAATAGGGAATGGGCGAGATCATTATTTAGAAAAAATGAATCATTTGGTTGATATTTATATTGTTATTTGGTACTAAAATAAGTTTATGGAATTCCAATCCGAAGGAATAATATATTTAGGGGGTATTTGGTTTCATGGAGAAACTAACAAACGAATTGATGGAGAATGACTTTCATGATCAAGAAGAGGAGAATACCGGGATCCAGCATGTGGAGCAGGGGATGAACGCGACTACACCGGTTGATAACAGCGGGCAGAAAGAGATTATCAAGGAAAATTCAGAGGACAGTAAGGAAGAAGAGCCCCGGGAAACCGGTCAAGCCGGTTCCGAAGCAGCAAGCGTCGCCAAAAGCGGAGAAGAAGGTAAGGAAGATTCCGAAACCGGTAGCTTTATGGAACTGTATGAAAAGAGTCTGAAAAGCATCCAGGAGGGAGAGCTCGTCTCCGGAGAGATCGTCATGATCGGCAAGGAGCATGTGCTGGTTGATATAGGATATAAATCAGAGGGACAGATCAGGATAAATGAATTTATTGATGCCAATGGCAACTTGACCGCCAGGGTTGGCGACAAAGTGGATGTTCTGCTTGAGAGGAGAGAAGATGAGGATGGACGCATTATTCTTTCCAAGGAGAAGGCGGCCAAAATCAAGATATGGGATGAAATTAAAGAGATATATGAAAAGGACGGCACGATTCACGGGAAGATCATTTCTCGTCTGAAGGGCGGCATGGCGGTAGATATTGGTCTTCAGGCATTCCTGCCGGGTTCCCAGATCGATCTCAAACCAATCAGGAATTTCGATGCCCTCATTGGCACGGAGCACGATTTTAAGATTCTGAAATACAATAAACGGCGATCAAATATTGTTCTTTCGAGAAGGGCAATTCTTGAGAAAGCACGTAAAGCGTTGAGAGAAAAAACCCTGCAGGTCCTTGAGGACGGAGCGGTTCTTAAGGGCACGGTAAAGAATATAACGGATTACGGGCTGTTTATCGATCTTGGGGGGATCGACGGGCTGCTCCACATTACGGATATTTCATGGGGTAGGGTGGGTCATCCCTCGGAACTGTATCAGATTGGTGACGAAATTGCCGTTAAAGTTTTAAAATTTGACAGGGAAAAAGAAAGAGTATCACTTGGCGTCAAGCAACTGAACCCGGATCCATGGACTGAAGCGGATAAACAATATCCTGTGAACACCCGGATCAGGGGCAAAGTTGTAAGCCTGGCAGACTACGGTGCTTTTGTCGAAGTGGAGGAAGGGATTGAAGGTTTGATCCATGTGTCGGAGATGTCCTGGACAAGAAAGATAAGACATCCCTCCCAGATAATAAAAGCGGGTGACATCGTAGATGCAGTCGTATTGAATATTGACTCCGCGAATAAACGTATATCATTAGGGCTGAAACAGGTTGAACCGAATCCATGGGAAATTATCGGAGAGAAATATCCCGTGGGCACAACAATTGAAGGCCGGATAAAGAACATAACCGACTTCGGTATCTTCATAGGTATTGATGAAGGAATCGACGGCCTTGTTCATATATCAGATATCTCGTGGACAAAAAGGATCAAACACCCTTCGGAACTCTATAAAAAGGGTCAGGAAATACAGGCGGTGGTGCTCAGTATTGACGAAGCCAATGAACGTTTTTCACTCGGAATAAAACAGTTAACCAAAGATCCGTGGGATGAGATCCCAACAAAATATAAGCCCGGCACAAGAATCACGGGTACCGTTACGAATATCACCGATTTCGGGGTCTTTGTAGAACTCGAAGAGGGGATTGAGGGGTTGATTCATGTATCGGAATTGACCAGAGAGAAGGGTGGCAACCCCCTGAGCAGATTTAAAGTTGATGATGTTATCCAGGCCAAGGTAATCAATCTTTCGAGGGATGACAAAAAGATCGGACTTTCCATAAGACAATTAGAGGAAAGTGATGAAAGGGATATTTATAAGAATTATTTAGATAACAGCAAAGAGGCCACTTCAAATCTTGGCGAGTTGTTAAAGGCGGGGATGCTTGACCTTGAAAACAGGGCCTTAGCTAATGAACAGGAATCCAGAGAGGATGCTAAGAGGTCAGGGGAGGAAGACAGCCCCGATATCTCTCAAGAAAAAGAGGAAGGTGAGGGCGGTGCTGCTGAAGGCCCGCCGGTTGAAGCACAGGAAAGTATTGAAGAAGATAAATCCTAATATCGAGATTGATCCCACCGGTTAGAATGAATTGAGGTTCCGATCAAAATGAATAGGGGCTCAATGGGAAGATCATTTACCGCGTCTTGTAAAATAACTCCATGAAAAAACACTCCATATCCATCGTCCTTATTACATTGGGAGTCGTCGCGCTGTTTCTTGGTATGGTGATGACTGTTACCCTCTTTTTTCTCGGCTCCTTCTCCGGTTTTTCTTTTTCCAATAAGATCGGAGTCATTCAAATAGATGGTACTGTTACAGATTCAGGTCCAATTGTCAGTCAGTTGGTGAAGTTTAAGGGCGATCATAGAATAAAAGCCATCATTTTAAGGATTAATTCTCCGGGAGGAGGTGTCGGCCCGTCACAGGAGATCTATAC
>CAYTUL010000429.1:0-4401 GCA_964441135.1 uncultured Desulfobacteraceae bacterium
AAAATGGAGATATAGGTGAAAGATTATGGATAAAGATATTATTGAGATCAGATGGCACGGTCGCGGAGGCCAGGGTGCAATTACCGCGGCGAAGATAGTCGCAAATGCCTCTTTTTCCATCGGATATGGAGGTGTTGTCATGGCACCGACCTTTGGGACCGAGAGAAGAGGGGCACCGGTCATAACTTCCCTTAAAATCTCCAAAAAAAAGATCTATGACCTTTCACCCATCGAGACCCCGGATATCGTGGTCGTGCTTGATCACTTGCTCATAGAAGAGGCGAATGTCACCAAGGGTCTCAAACCCGGTGGTATGCTCGTTTTGAATACGCCCAAACCATTGAATACATATCAGGTTGAAGGCATTAAGGTGGCGGTTGCGGACGTAACCGCCCTATCAAGTAAAGTGGGGCTGAAAAAGGGTGTGGTCAATACGGGTATTATCGGGGTCTTTGCCAGGGCAAGCGGTTTGATTGACCTCGGTATATTGTTGAAGGGTATTCAGGAGGAATTCAAAGACAGGCAGCCCCGTAAAAACGCGGATGCCGCGAGGCTTGCATACAACAGTACGATTATCGGAGAAATAATATGAAAAAACGAAGACTATCCGGGGCAATGACATCCCACAGTGAGCCCGGACCGGGTGACGGCGGCAGGACCGGTTCCTGGAGGGTGTTAAGACCCCTTATAGATCCGGAACGATGCATCCCGGCGAAGAAGAAAAAAATGACATGTTTCATTTGCTGGCTTTATTGCCCGGACGGGGTAATAACAAGGTCGATTCCACCGGGCATCGATTATGAATATTGTAAAGGCTGCGGGATATGCGCCGAAGAGTGCCCGTCCGGGGCGATTGAAATGGTTGAAGAATCGGGCTTTTTAGAATAGGAGACACGAAGGTATGCATATTATTGAATCGGGAAATGTAGCCGCCGCCATTGGCGTCAAGCTGGCGAGAGCCCAGGTTGTCGCGGCATACCCCATTACGCCTCAAACCCCCTTAACGGAAAAATTATCCGAATTTGTTGCAAAAGGGGAACTGGATGCCCAGTACATCCCCGTCGAGAGCGAACATAGCGCCCTTGCCGTTTGTATTGGGGCGTCAAGTACGGGGGCAAGGGCCTTTACCGCAACGAGCGCAAACGGACTCCTCTATATGAGTGAACAGATACACTGGGCTGCCGGCGCCCGGCTGCCCATAGTCATGTGTGTGGTCAACAGGGGTGTCGGGGCCCCCTGGACGGTGTGGAACGATCATCAGGACTCCATTTCACAGAGGGATAATGGCTGGATACAGCTTTACGCCAATGATCACCAACAGATTATTGATACCGTTATTAAGGCCTTTCGTCTCGCGGAAACCGTGAGCATCCCGGTTATGGTTTGTTACGACGGCTATCTCCTTTCCCACACCTATATGCCCTTTGATATTCCGGACCCGGTTCAGGTGGATGACTTCCTTCCTCCCTTTCGACCGGACTATTCTCTTGATTCCGGGGAGCCTGCGAACCTGAATACCGTGACCATGCCCGAGGTGAGGGACGACATACGCGGCAATCCCGCTCCCGGGTATATGGACATACGCCATGCGCTGCACAAAGACCTGAGGGGTTCCATCAAGATTCTGAGTAAGATAAACAGGGAATTCAAGGATATCTTCGGCCGGGAGGGGCACCCCTTTGTAGAAGGCTATAAATGTAAAGATGCGACCGATATTGCTGTATGCCTCGGTTCTCTTTCCTACCATTTCAGGGATGTTGTGGATACATTGCGTCACGAAGGAATCAGGGCGGGAGTCTTGAGCATTCGCCTTTACAGGCCCTTTCCGGATAAATACATTGTCAAGGCCTTAAAGGATGCCCAGAGAGTAGCGATATTTGAAAAAGCCCTGAGTTACGGTAATGAAGGCGCTCTATTTTCCGATATAAAATCCGCCCTCTATAACTGTGCGGAGAGGCCCTTCGTGACTAATTATATACTGGGACTGGGAGGAAGGGAGATCAAAACCAGGGATCTTTATAAATATTTTAAAAATTCTTGCACATCTGCCGTTTCAGCGCAGGAAATGCCCAAATGGATAGGTGTCCGGATATAGGGAAAGGGATTTATGGCTGAAAAAACAAATATTCTTAATCTACCTGAAGAGGAGCTTGTTCATCCGGGGAACAGGGCCTGTGTGGGTTGCGGCCTCAGTATTGTATACCGTATAGCCCTTAAGGCCATAGGCAAAAACAGCATCCTTGTGGTGCCTCCGAGCTGTCTAACCGTGTTACAGGGACTTCACCCCATCGCATCGACGAGATTACCCTCTCTCAATGTGACCTTCGCATCGACGGGTGCCGCTGCGACCGGTGTTTCGGCCGCCCTCAAGGCAAAGGGAAAGAAAAACGTAAACGTGGTGGCCTGGGCCGGAGATGGCGGTACGGCGGACATCGGGATTCAGTCCCTTTCCGGGGCATGTGAACGTGGGGAAGACATTATTTTCATATGTTATGACAATGAAGCCTATATGAACACCGGGGTCCAGAGATCCGGTACGACACCCCAGGGTGTCCTGACCACAAACACACCGATCACAGGAAAACCCCAAAAGAATAAAGACGTGCCTTCCATCATGGCAGCGCACGGGATCGATTATGTGGCCACCGGTTCCGCATCCTATCCCATCGATATCTATGAGAAGCTGAAAAAGGCCCTCCGTATATCCGGAGTGAAATATCTTCACATTCATACCCCTTGCCCTCCGGGATGGGGGTTCGATCCGAGGAATACCGTGAAAATCGGAAGACTCGCAGTGGAAACCGGGCTTTATGAGATCTATGAAATTGAACGGTCCGCACTCCGATTCACGGGGCCGTCTAAGAGAATGACGCGAAAAAAGCTGCGTCCAGTCACGGAGTACTTTAAGATACAAACCCGGTTCAAGGGTCTTTCAGAATCCCGGATATCCGAAATCCAGCGGCAGGTTCACGAAAATTGGAAGGATAGGGATGATAATCGTTGAGTAGGATCCGGGTGTGTTTATGGATATGGAATAACATTTGAAAAGGTAATCCAAATGGGACTCTATGATTTTACGTTTTATGACATGATCAACCGGAATGCCCTCTGCTTTAGGGATAAGGACGCCTGGTTCGAGGCCGATAAGGGCAGGACCCTGACTTTCACCGAGATGAAGGAGAAAGTCGATCGTCTTGCTTGCGGACTCCAGAAGGCAGGCATTCAAAAAGGAGACCGCATAGGGATTTTAGGGAAGAACAGCCTCGAATATTTTCTCCTGTACGGCGCAGCGGCGGCCTTGGGGGCCATGATCGTACCCATTAACTGGAGATTGTCACCGGATGAAGTGGGCTTCAATCTAATGGACTGTGACCCACGTCTACTATTTACGGATAGGGAATATCAGGAAATGATCAGAGGACTTGGGGAAAAACTCCCATCGGTTGAAGCATTCTATAATCTGAATCAGGAAAAAGGAGATCTCCTTCAATTTGATTCCCTCATGGATAACCGGGGAGATTTTAAGGCCGAAGAAGTCTCCTCTGATCACGGGTTCGTAATCATGTATACGGCAGCCGTAGCCGGCAGACCAAGGGGCGCCCTGTTAAGCCATGGAAACATCCTTCTCGGCAGTATGCATTTCGGTTATCTCTATAATCTGAGGGCCCGGGATATTCATTTAAACTTTCTTCCCCTTTTCCATGCGGGCGGCTTCTTCATGGTCGTAACCAGTTTTCATGTCGGGGCATTGAATATCAATATGAGTGGCTTTGATGTGGAAAGGGCCGTTAACCTTATAGAAGAGAAAAAGGTCTCCATTCTTATGGAGTTTACGCCCATGCTCTCCTCTATCCTCGATCAATGTGAAAAAACGGATAAAGATATCTCATCCCTGAAAGCAGCTACCGGGATTGATACACCGGAGAACATCGAAAGATTTCAAAAAATGACCGGCGGCACGTTTTATTGCCTCTACGGTCAGACGGAGACCTCCTGTGTTGCAACATTCGGGGCCTATGATGACAGACCTGGTTCCTCGGGTAAGACAATCCCCCTTGCGGAGGTCAGGCTGGTAGATGATTATGATCGCCCGGTCCCGACAGGTCAGGTCGGGGAGATCAATATGAAAGGTCCTATGGTCTTCAAGGGTTACTGGAATCGTCCTGAAGATACCGGGTATACCTTCCGGGAAAGCTGGCATCATACCGGAGATCTTGGCCGTTTCGACGAGGATGGGTACCTGTGGTACGAGGGGCGTAAACCCGAGAAGGAGCTCATCAAACCCGGAGGAGAAAATGTGTATCCCGCTGAAGTGGAAAAAGTGATACTTCAACACCCTGCCGTGGAGAAAACCGCGGTTTTCGGTGTTCCAGATCCTAAATGGGGAGAAGGGATCAAGGC
>CAYTUL010000430.1:0-4394 GCA_964441135.1 uncultured Desulfobacteraceae bacterium
TTTATAAGCGAATATGTCCGGTTTTTTAAGTTGCCTCTATTCACTCTTTGGTTGATTTTGCCCTTCGGCATGGCGGGTATGACAATTACTGTGGCAAAATATCCTATCAACCGGGTATTAAGCTACGTGCTTTTTTTTTATTGGATAACCCTGATCGCTTTTTTTACTACAGCGAGATACAGACTGCCAACATTTGTCATATTGATCCCTTTTGTTATTATAGGTATAAAAGAATGTTTTGTTTTTATTAAAAAAAGGCAATTCTTCAAAATCTTTGTCTATTCTATTATAATAATTATTTTTTTTATTATTGAATTTCTCCCTATTAGGGGCACTGGTGATATGAGCGCCTATTATAACACACATGCTATCATTCTGCGATCGAAAGGTTTGAAAAGCTCTGCAATCCAATACTGGGAAAAATCATCCCGTATGAATGTACCCTATTCAGCTTTTGCCAATCTTTCCCTGGCGATGGAATATGTTAAGGATGGAAATATTAAAAAAGCGGAGTATTATCTCAATAAAGTAGATGACACCTCATTTGCTGCTGCTAAGAAACAAGAATTAGCAGGTGATATCATGATGTACCAAGGGGAGGTAGAAAACGCCATCGCCGCTTATGAAAGGTCGCTTAATATCAATTCAGGCCAGAGAGGACCTCGTCAAAAACTAATAAGAATATTCTGGCAGAGAGATAAACAGAGAGCTTTAGAAGAATATGAGAAACTTGAATACATTACCTCATTCTATAATATTTTATAAAGTACTATTGTAAGGTAATCCAGAATACACAAATTCAACCATTAGGTAATGTCTGTAGCATAGTAAATAAAGATCTCAGTGAGAGGGTCAATCCCTTTACTTTGAATCCCTAACCGCAGCCTGCTGTGTAGTATATAGATGAAAGGCATATACTATTAACCTGCAAAGGGATTAACATCTTTAAACCAGCCGTTACTCCCTGGCGAGCCTGAATAAGAAACCCGGGAAACCAAGTTTGAATTTAAAATTGTAGAGAGTTATCGAGAAATAGAGTAATATAGTATCTTTTAAAAGGAGTAAAAATGACGAAAAAAGAATTCCTAAACAGAATATCAAACGGAAAGATTGATTTATTACAGATATTCTTAGACACTATGGCCGCTGTAGGTACCGACTATTGTGACATCGGTGGACTTGCCGTTAACGCATATACAGAACCGGTTGTCAGCCTTGATTTAGATATTATCATAGCAACGAAAGATGTTGAATCATTATGTTTAGCAGACATATTACGATTAGTTGAATCATTCCCGGATTTGAAAAATGAACTCCCGGATGACATACAAGAAAAAATTGAATGATAAAAAAGCAAGGTACACACTATAATAGCCTTGCTTGTGGCAGGGGAACGCCAAATTATAAATTGAAGGGAGCTTGGATATGAAAAAAAAATTTATACTGAATGCATTCATCGTTGGGCTTATCATTTTGTTGCCTTTGACAGCTACATTCGCCGCAGTCATAAAGATAGGTGTGATCGACACCCAGAAGATCATGCGGGAATCCAAGGCGGCGAAGAAGGCCCGCGCTGTTTTTTTAAAAGATGTTGAAGCCAAGAGAAAGGTCCTTAATGCGAAACAGCAGGAAGTAAAGGGCATGGAAGACGAACTTAGAGAGAAGGGGAAGGATATGGCCCCTCAGGTGAGAAAAGAGAAGGCGGATAACCTTAACCAGGAGATAAAGGAACTAAGACGCCTGAAGAGTGATCTTGAAGAAGAATTGAAGAAAAAAGAGATGGAATTAAACAGAAAAATTTTTCTGGAGATAGCAGATATTGTTCGAGAATATTTAAAAAAGGAAAAGTATACGATTATCCTGGAAAAAAGATCGGTGATAGCTTCTGATGATACCATTGATATTACCGATAAGATATTACGATTATATGACGTTATTAAATGATGCCCATCCGAAAATAGCCTTTTCCGAATTCGCGCCCTTAGACTTCGAAGAGCCCCCCGTCTTAAGCGATTCGACCTGAGCCGTTCGGCCCTGAGGCCTGTCGATGAGCCTCTCGGCCATGAGCTCGAAGCCGAATGGCTCAGGTTGCGTCGCTAACTATCTAAAAGCCCTTCTAAAGGTCTCATGTCAAAAGCTCAGCCGCGCAGCCTTTTTCACCCAAATCATACCATTTGAAAATCCTTATTTTAATCCATTTTCCATTAAAGATTCCGGCTGCTTTTGCCGATCGAACAATGCAGGGGCTGTTTGCGTCCGGACTGCCAAAAAAATGGAAATAAAGATATTTAGGAGTTCATCTTTATCAATAGATAACAACAATTTAATGGGGATATAAAAATGAAATATATTATCGCTTTAATTGGAATCATTGCCTTGTTCATAATAACTCCTGTAGCGGCACAGGCAGGTCCTGTGGGCCGGTTCACAAATGTTGAGGGCAGGGTGGATATTACAACCGCGGGTCAGAAAGCAAGGCCCGCTGCGATTGGCGATGATGTATTTGAAAGGGACATTATCAGGGCCAAAAGCAATTCAAAGGCGGAGATTGTCTTCAAGGACGGAAATGTCCTTCGTCTTGCTCAGAACACAAGAGTAGAGGTTTCAGAATATATTACCGGGAATAACCGGACCAGTGCCGTGTTAAGGCTTTTCCGGGGTAAGATACAGAATAAGGTGAGAAAACTCTTTGGAAGGATATTTGGGAAGAATAAAGATAGGTTTGAAGTGCATACTCCGACCTCTGTCTGTGGTGTAAGGGGGACCAATTTTTTTACCTTCTATCAGAAAGGGGTAAGCGGATCGATTTTTAAAGAGGGAATAGGATATGGATATAGTCTAAGCAGACCTGATGATGTAAAGGAGATCAATCCAGGACAGATGATGCTTGTAGCAGATCCTGACCAGCCACCTATCGTCAGGCCCGCTACAGAGGCTGAGATTCAGCAGCATGAAGGAGATACCACCCCTTCAAAAAAGCCCGAAGAAGAAAAAGAGGAGGAGAAAAAGGAAAAGGATGAGAGTGATTCGGGCGAGGCCGTTACTGAATCAGACAATGAAAAAGAGGATGATGGGGGAAAAATCGAAGAAGATGTTGATCAGTCAGATGGAGATATGGAAGCGGATGAGGATGTAGAAGAAAACATGGAGGGAGTTGAAGAAGGCGGTAACGCAGAAGAAATCAATGAGGAAAGTGATGGTGAAGTTGAAAAAGAAGTCCCGGATCAAAGTAGTCCGGCCGACTCGGGCGAAGAAGCAGGAGATGGAGAACTCATAGTCAAAAAAAGTACCGGCCTTGAACAGGGCGGTGACGCAATTGGGGATTCAATGTTCGATAATTCCGAGCAAGGAGATTATGGTAAAAGCGATTTTAATAATGGTGACGGTGAAACGGGCGATCTCGGTTCCGTAGAATATGGATCGGGAGATGAGGGACCCAAAGATTATGCTACCGGAGATAGTGGTTCGGAAAATAATAACCTGTTTGATATGGAATCGGTAATAACAAAGGTCGATCTGGGAGAGGCTCAAAAGAATGAAATAGAAACCACGAACACCGTCGACATAGGATTGCCGTCGGATGATATGGCCCATCTGGCAGAACAAAATACTGAAGATCTGCTTTCCGTTACAGAATCCGAGAATTTCTTCTTAGAATTTTCAGACTCCAGCGATGAAATACCTACAGACCCGGAGACAACGAGCCAGGACACCTCCCTGGAAACAGATGTTGAACAGTCGCCTGCACCGACCTTTGAAGGGGATACATACAGCATGGTATCCGGGACTATCTATCGCGGGGAGTATATAAACCCTGATCCATTGGGGTACTTGCCCTATAAAAAAGAGGTAGATACCTCCGATGATTATAGTTATGAGTACCAATATTTTGTTGAGGATGGTGGAACGAACATCTCAGGTTTTAAGAGAATCGGATCAGTAGAACCTCCCTCCCAAACTGAATACACTTTTCTTCCGGGGGGCAGGTTGGTAGTGCAAACGGAGTGTGAAGAGCTATTTTCTTCGACCCTTACGACAGACACTTGGAGTGGGACGCTTTCAGATCTGGCATCTCCGCCTTCTACAGATTACGTCATTCGTTATTCGGAAAGTTATAATTTCAATGGGCTGGCAGACAGTGGATCTTTTAAAGGGGGTATTGACAGTGATATAGTGGATCTGTGGAGTTCAACTGCTGCAAATAAAGCCTCAATATCCCTTTCTGGAGAATATGATATGGACAGTACACCTTCCCTATTCATGGTCGATATAGGGAATCCAACGGATAAGGGGGGCGCGTATAAAGGCATTATTGGAGGCGTTATTGGTGATGTGAAAGGGTTAATTTACGCCCTATACATAGATCCTTCAAACACCGAGGCCGGGGTGTTAAA
>CAYTUL010000431.1:0-4382 GCA_964441135.1 uncultured Desulfobacteraceae bacterium
TCAATAGCCTTGCCAATAGCGCCGGAATCATGGCACATAAGGACTCCCATCTCAACATGGTCAGGCCCGGTATCATGCTTTATGGAGGACTTCCTTCACCTGCTTTTAAGCCCCCGTTAGGCCTCAAACAGGCAATGAGTTTTAGCAGCGAGATTATCCAGATAAGGGATCTTGCGGAATCGATTCCCGTCAGTTACGGGAGAAAATACTACACAAAGGAACCCAGAAAGATAGCCATTGTCTCGGCAGGTTACGGTGACGGTTTGCACAGGAGCGTCTCAAACAAGGGCAAGGTCCTGGTAAGGGGCAAGAAAGTCGATATCGTCGGGGCAGTATGTATGAACATGTTCATGTGTGACGTTACCGGGATTAAGGATATCATGCCCGGCGATGAGGTGGTACTCCTGGGGGCACAGGGTGACGAGGTAATCACGGGAGATGACATCGCCGGATGGGGGGGAACCATTTCCTATGAGATCTTCCTGTCCATCGGTCAGATAAACAACAGGGAATACATTCCATGAAAAGCGAGATAGAATCCATACTGATATCAACAATCCGGAATTGTTTCGAGAAAGGCCTCCTGAAAAGGACCGAACTTCCCGAATATATCATCGAGATACCGAACAACCCGAATCACGGTCATTTTGCAACCAATCTTCCCCTCACCCTGGCCTCCTCCCAGAGGAGACGGCCCATTGAGATCGCAGGGATCATCGTTGACCATCTAAAAGATCCTGATGGATTTTTTGAGAAAGTCGAGATAGCCGAACCCGGCTTTATTAACTTCAGGATCAAAAGGGACGAATGGCGGAAACTGCTCAGCAGGATATTGAGGTTCGGTGAGAAATTCGGGAGTTCAACCGGCTCAGGGCAAAAAATATTGGTAGAGTTTGTGAGTGCGAATCCAACAGGACCTCTTCACCTGGGTCACGGCAGGGGAGCCGCACTGGGTGATACCCTGTGCCGGATCCTTTCCTTCAGGGGATACGATGTTGTCCGCGAATTTTATATCAATGACGCCGGACAGCAAATTAGGGCCCTTGGCGAATCCATATTCAGCAGATGGAATCAAATGAGGGATCCGGATTACCCCTTTCCTGAAAATGGCTACCACGGCGATTATATCACGGACCTTGCCGCGGAGATCTCCCGTGAGATTGATCTCACCCGGATAGAACCGGACAGGGCCATAGATATATGCGCGGAGAGGGGAAAGGAGAAGATGCTCGATGAGATTAAAGGGGATCTTGAACTCTTCCGGGTCCGGTTTGATAAATGGGTCAGTGAAAGCGACTTATACTCTGCGGGTTTTGTCGAGAAGTCCCTGAATGAAATCGGGGACAGAGGGGAGCTTTTCGAGAAAGATGGGGCCCTGTGGATAAAGACATCGGCCTTTGGCGATGATAAAGATCGCGTCATAAGGAAGAACGACGGTCAATACACCTACTTCGCCGGCGATATATCCTATCACCTGGAGAAATGGAAAAGGGGATTTTCCAAGGCCATCAACATATGGGGGGCTGATCATCATGGATACATAAAGAGGGTGCAATCGGCGCTCAAGGCCAGCGGTGTTGACGACGGCTGGCTGGCCGTTCTGCTTCTTCAGCTTGTGAAGCTCTGGAGAGAAGGCCAGGAGATCAAGATGTCCAAAAGGGCCGGCCGATATGTGACATTGAAGGAGTTGATCGATGAAGTAGGGATTGACGCCGTCCGGTTTGTCTTCCTGACGAAAACCCATGATTCGCCACTGGATGTGGATATAGATCTTGTAAAAAAGCAAGACAGCGATAATCCGGTATATTATGTCCAGTATGCCCACGCGAGAATATGCAGTATATTTCGAAAGGCTTCATCGGAAGGGATTTCTTTACCCCGGGATCCCGGTAAGGTCCTGAAAAGGCTCCTGTTAGAAGAGGAGCTCGGGCTGATTATGTTCATGGAGCAATTCCCTTCCCTTTTAGGGGATATATGTGTCTCCTTCGAGGCCCATCGCTTGACCTATTACCTCACAGAATTGGCGGCCCAATTTCATAAATACTTCAATCTCGGCACAAAGATACCCGAAAATCGCATCGTTACCCGGGATAAGACCCTCAGCCAGGCGAGACTCGTCCTGGCCGAGGCGGTAAGGAGCGTCCTATCTATCGGCCTGGATCTCCTCGGAATCAGGGCCCCGGAGAAGATGTAAGTAGAATGGCAAAGACGAGGCCCAAAACCGGAAAAAAGGGCAAGAAATATCGAATCGAACTGACACCCCTTTCCGTTTTGCTCTGGGGTATTCTGGTTTTCTTTATTCTAACCTGGATTTTCGTTCTGGGGATTCTTGTGGGAAGAGGCTTCTTACCGGGAAATATCCCCATTGTATCGGATTTAAAGGATCGGATTGGCAGGCTGCAGGAATTAGTCGTAAAAAAGAAACCCTATAATTCGAGGTCTCAGGAAGAGATCGATGACGCGCCGAAGCTTGACTTTTATGAAAGACTTGCCAGTAAAAAAGATAAAGCAAAAAAAAACTGGAAGTCGGGTAAAGAATTAGATATTCCTGAAAAAGAGACATCTTCGGTGGTGGTCGAGGCGCCCGGGAAACCACCCATGGATCAAAAAGAGCCGCCGGAGACCTTGGTTCCCGCTGGAGATCAGTTTACGGTACAGATCGCCTCCTTAGGGGAGATCCATAAAGCCGAAGAAATGATCAGACGTTTGATTAATCTGGGATATGATGCCTACTATTACAAGGCTGATGTTCAAGGAAGGACCTTTTACCGAATAAGGTGCGGCAGATTCAGGAGCAGGGAGGAAGCCCTCGTCTATTCTCAAAAAATTGAAAAGGAAGCAGGTCTAAAGGGATTCGTATCAAAAATCGAATAATGAGATGATTAGAAAGGCTGTTGCAAAAGAGGTTGTAGAGATCCATAAATTGCTTAGTATTTATGCGGGGCAGGGGCTTTTATTGCCGAGATCCTTGAGCGAACTGTATGATCATTTGAGGGACTTTATCGTAATAGATGATGGCTTGAATCAGGGTTCCATTATCGCGGTATGCGCCCTTGGTGTCTGCTGGGAAGACCTGGCCGAAATAAGATCCCTGGCCGTCGCCAAAGAATACCAGGGGAAAGATTATGGATCAAAGCTTGTTGAAAGATGTCTGATAGACGCAGGTGATCTGGGATTGAGAAAGGTATTTGTTCTCACATACGTGCCTGATTTCTTTGCTAAGATGGGCTTTCACTTCGTGGAAAAATCCGCCCTTCCCCATAAGATCTGGGCGGATTGCCTCAAGTGTCCCAAATTTCCCGACTGCGATGAGACCGCAATGATGATAGAATTATGATAAGGAACTCTCAAAGTTAAATATGATTTGATTGAAATAAGGGGGGAGGCATATGTTTGGCATCGGGTTTCCTGAATTGATTATTATCATGGTCATAGCCCTCATCGTTATTGGGCCGAGTAAATTACCGGATCTTGCGAGGGCTCTCGGCAAGGGAATGGCGGAATTCAGGAAGGCCACCCAGGAGATTAAGGATAGCCTGGACCTGGATGAAGATATACATGACCTCAAGGAAGATCTCATTGATTCCATAAGCGGCATTGATAGGCCGCCGGATGTGGAAAAGACTGCCGAAATGGCGGAGGTTTCGGATGATTTAAAACCGGAAGAAGAGGGAAACGATTCCGAGTCCTCGGACTCCCGGGAGGAGAAGCCCTCAGAATGATTGAAGACCGGAAGCAGCCATTCCTGAGCCATCTGGCGGAATTAAGGCAGAGACTTATCAAATGCGCCATCGTAGTCGGAATCGGTTTTATTGCAGCCTACATCTTTTCCGAAGATCTGTTTAAAATATTAATCACACCTTTAAAAAGATGGCTTCCGGAAGGGGATAGGCTTATCTTCACAAACCTTCCTGAAATGTTTCTCACCTATATCAAGACCTCCTTCATTGCGGGTATTTTATTGGCTTCACCCGTCATTTTTTATCAGATGTGGATGTTTATCGCCCCGGGGCTCTATCAGAGAGAGAAAAAATATGTCATCCCCTTTGTCCTGTTCTCGACCATTCTATTCGTGGGAGGGGCATTATTTGGATACTTTATTGTCTTTCCCTTCGGGTTCCGTTTTTTTTTGGGATATGCCAACGAATATATTCAGGCCCTCCCCTCTGTCAGACAATACTTCTCCTTTTCCACAAAGCTCCTCTTAGCCTTTGGAATCGTTTTTGAACTTCCTGTCGTGATCTTTTTTCTCTCAAGGATGGGTCTTGTTACCGTCGGTTTTTTGAGAAAGAACCGGAAGTATGCGATCCTGCTGACATTCGCTCTGGGGGCTATTCTGACCCCCCCGGATGTTATTACCCAGTTTATGATGGCCCTGCCCC
>CAYTUL010000432.1:0-4382 GCA_964441135.1 uncultured Desulfobacteraceae bacterium
AAGCCAGTGTGTCGGCTGCAGATCAAGAAATGAAAGATGTACTTACCTTTTTGCAAAGTGTACAGGAGTTAATAATACTTCCAAAGGCAATGCCGTCTTTTGTTTTGAATGCGACCAGTATCCCTGCAGGGAAATCAATCGTATGGACGATAGATATCGTAAAAATTACATGATGAGCGTTACGGACAATCTGGGATTTATTAATAAAAGGGGAATTGACAAATTCATCGATGAGCAATACAGGAAATATCGTTGTTCAAAGTGCGGTGGATTAATCTCAATTCACAATGGAAAGTGCTTTAAATGTGATGAAGTAACAAGGTTAATAGAAAAACCAAATAAGAAATATTAAGGTCATAGAGACAACAAGGAGGTCTCGAATGGTGGAAATTAATCAATATGATATTCTTCTGGACTTGGTGAAAAAGAGGAGGACCATCCGCCAGTTTAGGCCCGACCCGGTGCCTGATGAATACATTACCAGGATTATCGAGGTGGCACGCTGGGCCCCTTCAGCCTTCCATACCCAACCCTGGGAATTTGTGGTCATCAAAGATGCCGAGATCAAAAATCAAATCGTGGCCGCCCTGGAGCAGAGTGCACCCCCTATCAAAGACCCCGGCAAAAAGGACCTGCAGCGAAGGAGCTTCAAGGATGCACCCGTGTTCATCCTGGCCTTATGCGATTGGAGGGCCAAGGTAGGGCTGCCCGGCCGGGCATCGGAGGATCAGGCGCGGGTCAAAAGCCTTTACAGCTCCAGCCTGGCCAACGCCTTTTTATACATGCACCTGGCGGCCACCGCCCTGGGGCTGGCCTCGCAATGGTACACGGCCACATCACACAAGGAAGCGGAGAAGGCCATAAGAGAGATCATCGGCATTCCGGAATCTATCACCATTTATGACATGATGGTGATCGGTTACGGAGACAATCCCCCTAATGAAAAAATCGTCAGAGACCTGGATGAAATGGTGCACTATGATAATTGTGGCGCCCAGGATTTCAGGACGGACGAGGAAGTAAAGACATATGCTCAGATAACCAAAGCCTGGTGTATGTCGGCGCATTGATTTTAGAGATGCGATGCATGGCTTGTCCGAGTGAAGGTGACGCCGCCGGTCAATAGGGCGTAAGTAATTATTTCAGAGATTGTGGGTACAGGAGTTGACAAGGTCTCGTCGGTGGAGTTAATTTGAAACCGAGTAATGAAAGGAGGCATGAAAATGATCAAAGGTATCGTCATCTACTATTCACAAACGGGAAATACCAAGAAGATCGCCAAGGCGATTCATAGGGGCATGAACCAGGCAGAGGGAAAGCATGATATCGCCCGTCTAAAGGATGTCAATCCCAGGGAATTGACCGGCTACGACCTGATCGGGTTGGGCAGCCCGGTAATACACGCAAGAGAACTGCCGAATGTAACACAGTTCATTAACTCCATGAAATCACTGGATGGAAAGCATGCCTTCGCTTTCTGCACACATGGTGCTATTCCGGGATATTATCTGGCAAGAGTGGTGCCGGCATTGATCCAGAGAGGGGGGTTAACCGTCATCGGGTGGAATGACTGGTTTACCGCCGCCTATCATCCCATTATCCCTAAGCCCTATTTCACGGACGGTCACCCGGATGAAACCGACCTCAAGGAAGCGGAGGATTTCGGCAGGGAAATGGTGGAGCGCAGCAAAAAAATATCCCTCGGGGAGACTCAACTCATTCCCACCCTGGAGAAAGGAAAGGAATACGACGAGAGATATTTCCCGATACCCGACTCCTTTGCCGTGGCCGGTGATGAGTTCAAGAGACTGGTCATTCAGAGAAACTTTGTAATTAACACAGAAAAGTGTGCCTATCCGAAGTGCACGCATTGTATGGATAATTGCCCGACACAGGCCATTAACCTGTCCGTTTCTCCACCCGTGTTTGATAAGGACTGCGATAGCTGTTTTCTCTGCGAGCAGACCTGTCCAAAGGGGGCCATAGAATTCGACTACGAGCCCTTAGACGAAGGTCACAAACCGCTCAATGTTTCTGTCCTTCAAAGATCAGTGGATACCTTTGAGGCGAAAGGACTCTTCAGAAGATTGGTTCCCAATGAGAAGATAGGCTGGGACAACAGCCATTGGAGGATCAAGAAACCGCCGCGCTTCAAGATTGATTATTGATGACAGGCCACCCTTGTCCAAAAACGAAATACCACTATTTCTGAAACCCAGTAAAGAGGCTTCATTCTCCGATAAGATTTAAAGCCATGATTTCCAGATTATTCTATAACAGATCTTCCAACAGGTTTACACAATCCTGAAAAACGAAGTTTCTTGGGTTACCCTCCACGCAAAAGTCTTTCTCATATTGCATTTTTATTACATGCTCTATCTGGTTTCGCTCAAGCCCGAACTGCTTGTTAAGATTGCCTGTTCTGATGTTTAGATCCGATAACAGCCTTTCCATCTCGTCGAACCACTTATCCGATGCCTGCATTTTAGTCATTCCCTTTGTGTCTACCCCCATGGCTTCTGCCATTTCAGCAAACTTCTGCGGGCATGCGAACTGGTTATATCTTTCCAAAGGCAGAGTGACAGCCGCACTGGCAAGCCCATGGGGAACATCGTGTAAAGCCGACAGGCCATGTCCAAGCCCGTGTACTATACCCACTCCTCCTCCAAAGCCGATACTGACGCCCGCCATTGATTCCGCCCAGCACATATTCTCACAAGCTTTATGGTTCATTCGATTATACGTGAACTCCCTTAAGTTATCCGAAACCAGTTTTACCACTTTCAATTCCATTGCCGAATTATAAGGGGAGCTCATCTTACATATAAACGACTCAAATCCATGGCACAATGCATCAAACCCCGTCCATGCAGCATAATCCTGAGGCATCATACGAACGAGCAACGGGTCGATCAGGGCCGAGGTAGGGGCCAGTCCCGGAACCATAACCAAGTCTTTTGATTTGACTTTGGTATTGATGACGGCGGCCGCGCAAGTGGACTCGGCTCCGGTACCGGCTGTGGTATTGACGGAGATCTGGGGTATGGTAACAGGTCTGAATTTTTTTACTGTTTCAAACCAGGGAGGATCAAGAGATACGGCCATATCACAGATATATACCCCTTCATTGGCTTCCAGAGCCCTAACGCCTTTCGCGCAGTCATGTGAACTGCCGCCACCGATCGAAACCACACCATCGCATTGAGATTCCTTGAATGTTTCATATGCTTCCGATATCTCGTAATCTTTGGTATTGGAAGTTACCTTGTTGAAAATTTCCGTCGATATCCCGTTTGTCTTTAAAATCTGATTTATTTCTTCAACAATTCCGGTTCCCTTTAAACCGGTGGTTACAATGAGGGCTTTTTTAATATTCGCCATTTTGCACTCATCCGCGACCGTGGTGTGAACTCCCCATCCGACGGCTATCTTTCCGATTGTAGCGCTGTAGATGATCGGGAATTCGTATATCCTATTATCTATCATTCATGACCCCCCTTTTCATCGTACGATATTGGTTAACTGAAATTTCCACCTCCTTTCCTTCTCAGTTTTTCCAGGAAAAGCCTTCCCTAATAGTTTAATATATGCTGGTAACTCTCGGGATGTTCGCTAAGGTAATCGGATAAGGATTTTGCCTCGTGTCCGGTCAGCCTGGGGACGGTATCGCTTACGATCGATGCCTCACCCGTGGCAATTTGCATGTAGTGTGATATCCATACTTCCAGTTCATATTCGTGAATATCTTTCCCGGTAAAAGTCCGGCGTTCCTCTACCCATTTGTCAAGACGGCTCGAATTCCTCAATGTTCTTGCTTCATGAGGGGTCTGAGCCTCATAGGAGATTTTCTTGCCCGTTACGGATGATAGTATTTCGGCTGTCTCCAACATCGTGAGCGCCTCCGGACCGGTGACATCATATGTGTATCCACTATGGTCGTTTCCGGTTAGCACCGCGGCAGCAACATCGGCAATGTCGTCACGTGAAACCCATGCCACACGCCCGTTACCGGCGGGTCCCCGGATGACATAGTCATTGGAGACGTGCAACGGAGCCTTATCCATATAGAGGTTCATTCTGAGAAAGGTGAAGGGAATACCCGTAGAGCGTATATATTCTTCGGTATGAAAATGATCCCGGCCAAGGATGAATGTCGCGTCCTTTTCGGCGCTTATAAAAGAAACGTAGACAATTTTTTGTACTCCCACTGCGCAGGCCGCTGCGACGAGCGCGATATGCTGGTGTACCCGGTCATAGGATGGGAGCGGCCTATTATTGGCGTAGCTTTTTGCGATAACTCCCATCAGATCTTCCGCTGGAACAATGAACAGGGTCTCCGCTCCGGACAAGGCGCGACCTATCGCCGTTGCGTCTGCGTAGGA
>CAYTUL010000433.1:0-4370 GCA_964441135.1 uncultured Desulfobacteraceae bacterium
ATTTTTAAGTATATACATAACTGTCGAGGAGACGATACCGGGCAACGCCATTGTTGTTGTCACTTTAGAGGATAAATTATACCATTCCATTCATTTCGATCGTATCTGTGTTGCCGGGAAAACAGCGCAGACCATGACCCTCTCCGAGGCATTATCCAAAGGGTACCGTCCCCATAAGCATGATGAAGATTTAGGCTATTTTAGAGGAAACAGGCGTTTTCTCTTCTATCATTTCCTTTCCATGCTTGGAATGGAAGTCAATAGTCGATGGGATAAGGATGGGAATTGGCTTTGGTAAATCACAGAGAATCATGACATGTGTGATCCCGCCTTTTGAACAGCAATCAAAGATTTTTCGCAAACACGGATAGCGTACCCCAAAGGGGCGAAAACAAGGCCATTCTTTTCAGGGTGGATTCTTTCGTTTGGATAGGTGGAATGCCCAGTATACATATAGTAAGCAACGAGGGGAGAATTCATAATTACCCAATCCTTAAGGAAACGGTTACGATTGGGCGTGGTAAAGACAATGATATTGTATTAACCGACAGTACGGTATCACGCAACCACGCGAGGATAATCAAGACCAGTGAAGAATATATCTTAATCGATCTCGGCAGTTACAACGGGACCGAAGTAAATGAAAAATCCGTCCAAAGCGTGGTCCTCAAACATGATGATTTGATAAAAATAGGGTGTACAAGGCTGACTTTTTTAGACAACGACAGGACCGTGCAAGCCTCCATCGGACCGGATATCCTGACACTCGATACAGAGGATGATAAAAGCGACCAGAGGATTCTACAAAGCAGTTCCCGGAAAGCCTACCAGGAGTCTGAAGACTTTCTTGTTAAGAGTCTTAAGATAAGCGATTTTTCGGCTCCACTTGAAGATGACAGCCATACAGGGAAGTTCGAGAAAGATATCTCAATTCTTGAGAGAAGCAATAAAGTGCTGTTTGTTCTCTACGAGATCAGCAAAAAGCTAAATTCCATTAATGATTTCCATGAACTTCTGAATAAGATAATGGACCTTATCTTCGTGATTATTGACGCGGATTATGGGTTTCTGATTTTAAAAGGCGATAGGGATAAGGAGGAACTTATTCCCGTCGTCGTGAAATATAAGGATGATTACGTAAAAGACAAAGGAAAGGTAAAAGCCAGCAGGACGATTGTTAATCGGGTTATTCAGGATAAGGTCTCGCTACTAACGTCAAACGCCATGACGGATTCTCGATTAGACCATGGTAAGAGTCTTTTAATCCAGCAGATAAGATCGGCTATGTGTGTCCCATTATGGAAAAAGGATGAGATAATCGGCGTTATCCAATTGGGGAGTATTCGACTGGAAAACCAATTCAATCAGGAAGATCTTCAGTTGCTTCAGACTATAAGCAGTCAAATGGCAATGATCATTGAACAGGCCAGCTTGAATGAACAGATCAGGGAAGAAGAGAGAATGAGAAGCAGGTTAGAGAGATTTCATTCTCCCCAGGTCATAGAGATGATATTAAAAGGGGGTCAGGAGACAAAGGACGATATTATGGAGCCTAAAGATCTCACCGCGACCATCCTTTTTACAGATATAATAGGATTTACTCCCCTATCGGAAAAGATGCCGCCTCGGGAAATAAATATGATTTTGAATCAATTCTTTTCACGGATGACTGACATTATTTTTGAATACGACGGTACAATCGATAAATACATCGGAGATGCCCTTATGGCCGTTTTCGGAGCGCCTATGGAAAAGAGGGGTGATGCCGAAAGGGCCATTCTGGCCGCGTTGAAGATGAGACGGGAGTTAACCGAGATGATGAAGGAGACCGAGGAGGAGAAACGGTTTCGTGTACGAATAGGCATAAATACCGGTCGGGTCGTAGCAGGTAATATCGGCTCTCCGACACGTATGGACTACACGGTTATCGGGGATCCTGTGAATATCGCCTCGAGGCTGGAATCCATGGCAAACCCCAATCAGATCTTGATAGGGGAAGAGACCTACAGGCATGTTAAGGGAAAATTCAAGATAAATAAGGTTGGTGCAAAAAAGGTAAAGGGAAAAACCAAGGAAGTTATGGTATACGAAGTGGTAAGTTAGCTCATATGGATTCGTCCTTCATCGTATTATTAAGAAGCTTTCTGTTTGTCTTTTTTTCGAATCAGTGTGGCGACATTTTTCTTTAAAAGATTGTAATCTTCATAAAGGGTTTTAAGTTCTTCATCTCTTTCCGCCGCATAGTGGCTGAATTCCTGCAACTTTAGTCTGAGATCGGTTATATCCGTGTTTTCAATGATGCAACCCGTATCCTCCCCGTCAGTACCCTTGCATAGGAATGCCCTGGCTATTACATAGATCGGTTTGCCCTCACGTGATTGATATCTCCATTCAAGTCTCGGGAAGGATTCGCCCTTCAAGACCCTGATAAACATTTCTCTGAAGACGGGCCTGTATCGTTTCGCGACAATTATCAGGGGACTCTTTCCTATCATCAGCGGGGCGGCATATCCCAATAAATCTTCACATGCCCTGTTCCAGAAATCGATCTTACCCATGGAACCAATCCTGTATAGGGGCCTGGGAAAGGATGGGTTCAGGTAATCTTGAATTCCTCCCTCTGTTGAACACCTTTTGACTTCCTGCAGGATCTGAATCGCTCCCTTGACGATCCCATCATTGCCCGATATGGGGGCCGCGGTCACAAGCGCTCTTTGCCCGTTTTTCAACTTGGGCAAATAAGCTTCTATCATAAACAAGCCGGAATCCGATTTGGATATCCCGGTTTCCCTATTATTCAAAACGATTGAATCCATGTCATCGATAAGCATGTCGGCGAGGCTTCCCCTATTATTGATCGTAAAGCCGTCCCATACCTCCTTACCTAAAATATCCTCGGTGGGTATCATAGACAATTCCTGGCAGGCCCGGTTCCATTGAATAACCCGATGGCTGTTATCTATAATAAAAGTGGGAAGAGGATACCTGTCAAAGATCTCATCCATGTATCGCTTTGTTTCCCTTATAGTCCGTGACTTTTCCCTCTCACGGATTAGTGATTCAGTCTTCTCCTTTTCAAAGAGGAAGGCGAACAGGAGTATGGTTAAAAGCCCTATGAAAAAAGTACCCGTGAAATAGATTTCTGATATTTCAGGGGGAATAAGGTTTGTAAACCGGTGACCTGTACGAAAGAGATAAATAACAAGACCTGTTTGGATGAACAGGATACTTGCCCACACCGTTCCTGAAAGGTAACCGTTGAGAAAGACGGCCAAGAGAATGAGGCCCGCGTCTAGTATCCATATAGGATTGATAATTCCATCAAAGGTTATGGCTCCTGTTTTCCACGCAATTATTGAGATCGTCGCCCATAATAGGCACACGGCATAATTGCCGATCAGAATGATATTCCCGGTCTTCCTGAGGAGAACTATACCGGGAAGCATTAAAATTCCGGCAATAATGGCGGTGTAAAAAAGGGTTAAGGCGCCGATATAAAAGTAGAAAAGTCCCAGAATGGGGGCTAACAAAATGAAGACTAACTGGAAGACGTTGAGGACCTTCAGTCTCAGAATGGAATCCGGATCAGAAAGCTTATGGCCGCTGGTTGTAAGGTTATGAATAATAAATGCCAGGTTCATGGTTGATTGAAAAGTGCTTTTCTACAGAATGTCCGATCGTATTACCCCGTCTTTGTTAATAGTATATTGAACAAGAGGAGCGTTTTTAAAGATATCGAATCCTCCCTGTGATGATATTTGGAGGGTAAACTCTTCAGCTCCCGGGGTTAAGTTGTTGGATCGCAGGATATAATTAAGAAAATGACCTGGAGGGATCGTAATATGGAGATTATCGGCAACCCTTTTGATATCCTCGTGATCCGGAGGGTAATCATGGTATATTTCAATGGAACTGTGGTCCGGATCCGGGGGGAAAAACTTATCATTCTCAAGAAAGTAAACGATTTGCGCTTCCATGATTTTTTTAACCATTACTGCGGCTTCGGATCCATAGGCCCTCTGCTGCCACGTATGATATAGAGGCACTGAGGTAGTAAGTAAAATACCCACGATACCCATTGTCACCAACAATTCTATCATAGTAAAACCGGTCTGGCGCTTCATCCTCAACCCCTTTCGCTATAAGAAGATTCCTGGGTTATTCCCTCAGGGGTTAGAATAATATTCATACTTCCTGGTTTGGGTTTTAAAATGGATAATCTATAACCCGTCTTAGAATCTTTATTATAGGATAATCTATTTAATTGAGGAATATCCTCTTTTTTCAAAGGCAGATATTTCGGGACAAGATCCGTCAATTTGTCAGGGTAATGATTGCCTTCATAATGGGCATAACGCTTGATGCTGCTA
>CAYTUL010000434.1:0-4364 GCA_964441135.1 uncultured Desulfobacteraceae bacterium
GCCTACTTCGGGCCCCCGTGAAATCCCCAGGATATCCATGACCCCCTCACCTCTTAAAGCGAGGTCTTTCTTCGTGATCGCGAATGACTGCTCCTTCAGCTTATGAACCCTTTTTTCGAGTTCCAGAAAAGACTCCGTCTTTCTCTGGACATTTCCGTGGGCAAGCAAATCCGCCCTGCGAAAAGAGAGGAGGTATTCCATATTTTCCGGCCCGGCCTGTCGTATAAGTCGCCTGACCGCTCCGTCCCCCCATTCGGATGTATATTGTATCATATGGAATTCTATAAGATTCTTGACTTTTTCTGTCAGTTCCCTGCTGAATTTCAGGCGCTTCATAATCTCTTCGGCAAGTATGGCACTTGCCCCGGCGTGTCCTAAAAAACGAAACCGGCCGTTTAACTTTCGCCTGACCCTGGGTTTCGCAATATCATGGAAAAGGGCCGTCAACCTTAATATTTCATTCGGTTCGACCCTGTCGACGGTTTCCAGAACATGCCTGAAGATCGTATACCGGTGGCAGTTACCCTGTCTCTTTAAAAACCCTTCAAGGAGTTCCGGTAGAAATTGTCTCAAAAGGCCCGTTCTTCTCAAGAGACTGAAAGCCCTGGAAGGCTTTCGACTGAGGAGGATCTTCATCAACTCATCCCTGACCCTCTCAGGGGCCACGGATTTCAGTTGATGCGACATTCGACAGATCCCTGTCATGGTACCCGGTTCGATTGAAAATCCGAATTCATTGGCAATCCTTACGGCCCTCATGAGACGGAGCGGATCCTCTCTGAACCTTTCCGCCGGATCACCCGCCGCCCTTACCATCCTTGCCTTTAAATCCTCCCTTCCCCCGCAGGGATCCAGGACAATCCTTCTCATCACGTCATAGGCCATCGCGTTGATGGTAAAGTCCCGGTGCTCGAGATCCTCAAGGATATAATGTCCTGAGTCTTCCGAGCCCCGCATGGTCGTTATCTCGTATAAACGGCCTTCGTGGACAAGGGTTACTGTTTCATGTTTAAGGGTAAAATGTCTGATATCATGAAAAAGGGACTTGATCCCGTCCGGGGAAGCGGAAGTGGTGACATCCCAGTCAAGAACGGGGCGATTCAGAAGCGTATCCCTTATGGCACCGCCGACCACATAGGCCTGGTAGCCGGCGCCATGGAGCCTCTCAATGATTTTCATAACGAATTCCGGGACATCCATGGGACGTTCATAAGCTAAATATTTTTTTTCATTCATATCCTTAGAGGCTGATTTAAGATTGATTTCCGGATACCGGGATATGGCTATCGCCTTTCGCCTCTTTTTTTTCCCTTTGAACGCAATAGAATCCCCCTCCCGATATCGCCGAGGACAAACACCTGTTGTCCGAAATACAGGCCGCTTTTCTCCTGTCTCCCGATTTCCACCGTGCGATCAGGTTCGGCTCCCGGATGAAAGGCCTGCTCATGGAGATATAATCGGCATATCCTTCCCCTATTAACCTTTCCGCCAATCCAATGGAACGTATACCCCCTACGAGGATCAGGGGGACCTGAAGTTGCTCCTTGAAGGTCCTGGCCTCTTCCCTGAAATAGGCCTCCTTCTTTTCCGAGTTGATACCGATCCTTATGGGACCGAGCCTGCCGGCTGCGAAAGTGCCTCCACTCAATTCGATGGCGTGAATTCCATGTTCCTGTAAGATTCTGCCGGCTGCAAGGGAATCCTTGAGATCGAGTCCCCCGTCAAGAAAATCGCGGCAATTCATCTTTACAAAAACCGGATAATCCTTCCCTGCAGCGGACCGGATACCCTTTACGACCTCGGACAGGGCCCTCGAACGGTTCTCAATCGTTCCTCCATAGGCATCTTTGCGCCTGTTATGGACGGGGGAGAGGAACTGGCTTAGGAGATACCCGTGGGCCGCGTGAATCTGGACCCCGTCGAATCCTGCCTCCCTTGCCCTCAGGCCCGCCTCGACAAAGGATTTTACGACGCCGTGAATGTCTTTTTCCGTCATCTCTTTACAGGATTTCCTGGTTAGACCTTCCACACGGGAAGGGACGAGAGGTTTTTCATCGGTTAATATCCTGCTCGCGAAATTACCCGCGTGGGATAACTGTATGATGATCCGGCCGTTTTTTTCATGGACCGATCGGGTCATGTCCCGAAGTCCATCAACCAGGGAATCATCATAGATACCTAATTGAAACGGCCCTGCCTGCCCCAGGGGACTGATAAAGGTGTGGCCGGTTATGATTAAACCCACCCCCCCTAGGCCAAGCCCGATCATCAGATAGGGCAGTTTCCTGGTGCAGGCCCCGTCTTCCGCAGCCATGGCCTCATATGTGGCGGAACGGATAAAACGGTTCGGCAGCCTTAGACGATTGATTGTCGTTACATCAAAAACACCGGACATATGAATCTCCTGTTAAATGAACCTGTTCCCATATCAAACCTAATCTGCTACCACCACTTCCCATGATCCTGCCGAACCATAATCCGAGGAACGTAAAATACTGCCGCTTCCCGCAGCAAAGACATACCGGCCGTCGCTACTGCAGGCTATTCCAACACCGTTACCCCTGTAGGATAACTTCTGCGCGGATGCGGCGCCCGCATGTTTTGTTCCAAAGAATCCTGTCCTGCCGATGAAAAGATTGAGTAAAAAAAGCAGTGCGATAATAACAAGCATGATTCTTAAAAATTCATCCTTCTTCATATTATGGACCTCCTTTGTTATCTGTTTGGTTTCTGAGGATAATCCAAAATCCACCATTAAATCTGTATCGCCAGTAATGACCTTAGATTTTGGTTAACCCTGGGCACCATCAAGGTGTTAGATGCAAGGCGCCGAGGAGCGACGACTGAGGCGTATGAGTAATACGCCGCAGGGAGGAGCGATCGAAGGCAACGCCGCAGATGACATCTTGATGGTGGATCAGGGATAATTCTCTTCCTTTGACATAATTAATTTCCATGATATTATACCCGCTAATTCCAATTCCCTGAATGTTATCACGATATCATGAATAAAGGTTCCATACCAAAGTTTTTTCTGATTATATTAGCAGCCTTCGTTATCCTGCTTTTTTGGCTTTTCTGGGCCTATTTCTCATCCATTATCCTCGCGCTCCTCATAGCAAGCGCCTTTTACCCCCTCTATTTAAAGGTATACAGTCTTTTCAGAGGAAGGGAACACACCGCCTCATTAACCATGACCGTTCTCATACTGCTCATCCTGATAATCCCCGTTGGAGGCTTCATTGGGACCCTTTCCAATGAGGCCTTTGACTTTTATGTCCGAACCAGGAACTCCGTCTCCCTGAAAAAGATACAGGAAGGCATCCAGGGTGATTCCCTGTGGGCCAAGAGAATCCGAAAGGCCGGTGAGTTCGCGAACATACAGTTGAACCCTGAAAGTATCGAACGGCTGGCCGCCTCCATAGGTAGAAACATCGGGCTTTTCCTCTCCAGACAGTTGAGTTCCATCGCATCCAACCTTCTGAATTTTCTGATACACTTTTTTCTTATGATGCTGGTCATATATTATATTTTTTTAAGAGGCAGATACTTGAAGGATTATATCTCTGAGGTCCTCCCCTTCCCTATTGGACAACAGGAACTCATGGTGCGTAAATTCCGCGAAATGGGGAGGGCCGTTATCATAGGAAACGCCCTGTCGGGTCTTATCCAGGGGATCTTCGGGGGTTTCGGCTTTTTTATCTTTGGTATCGGGTCTTCCTTTCTATGGGGTTCGGTGATCGGTTTCATGGCCTTCCTGCCGGTCATCGGAGCTTCCGTCGTATTTATCCCCACCACGATCATGCTTTTTATTCAGGGAAAGATCGGGACAGGCATAGGCTACCTGATTTACAATATTTGCTACAGCTCCTTTGTTGAATACCTTGTCAAACCCCGGCTCATCGGCAAGGGCATGCATATGAACCCGATTCTCGTTTTTATCGGGATACTTGGCGGGATAAAGATATTCGGCATACTTGGAATTATATACGGCCCGCTGATAATGACCATATTTTTTACACTGCTGGAAATATACAGACTGGAATATAGAGAACCGGTCGCACAATAAGGACATTTAGTATCAAAGGAGAACGATCATGCCCGGTAAATTCGGTACAACCATTACTCAGCACATCTTGAGCCAGCAACGCGAAAACCCGGAGGCCACAGGGGCCTTCACTCACCTCCTGTATGAATTGATCGTTGCCGCCAAGGTCATATCAAAGGAGGTGAACAAGGCAGGTCTGGGGGATATCCTCGGAACGACAGGAGAAATCAATGTCCAGGATGAAAAAGTCCAGAAATTGGATGAGTTCGCAAACCGCATCATTGTTGAGAGAATGCAGCACGTCGGCCAACTATGC
>CAYTUL010000435.1:0-4360 GCA_964441135.1 uncultured Desulfobacteraceae bacterium
GGTTTCCCCAGGGCCTGGTATTTCTTGAGCATGATATCAGAGTGTTTCCCCTTGATAAACTGGGTCCCCAGGATATTCTTCTCGAGAAGCTGAAGCCTGTACGTGCCGATGTTGACCCAATCCGAATCCGGGTCCTTGGTTACCACGAAATGCGCCGTTCCGAAATATCTCCCCCCGTCCATGGGAAAGAACTTTGGCACGGGAAACTTGAACAGGTCGATATCATCCCCAGTTATCTTATTTTCCTTGCACGGACCGGTGTCCACTACCTTGGGTGGGATCTTCCTGCTTCCTATTTCCACCCAGTGCCGCATGAGCTCAACCAGGGGGGTCTCCTTGGGCATGCCCATAATAATGGCTAATCTCTCCGTAGTCGTACACGTACTGGTGATGATCGGCGTATCATAACCCTTCACGTTCTCGAAAAGGAGAGCAGGACCCTTTTTTTCCTCGTTGAGTTTGGCGATGTGAGAAAGCTCCAGGTTCCAGTCCACCTCCGCTTTGATCCGGTGAAGCTGCCCTTCTTCTTCACATTTAGCGATAAAATCCCTCAAGTCTTTCATATTCCGCTCCTTTCAAAAAATTGATTCCTGAAATTGACAATCTCGTAAAAAGTCATAGAAACCGTCACTCCCGCGAAAGCGGGAGTCCAGAAGTTCCCGAAATCACTGGATTCCCGCCTCCGCGGGAATGACAAACAAACGCGAATTCCGACTTTTTACGAACATGTTAAAATTAATTTAACGCATATTTGCGGACAGGGTACCTATAATAACCTGCCCTATCTTTATCTTTCGTTATCCTTTGAATTGGATGTTGGTTAAGCGTGGAAACGGTCAACCCGATTTACAGTTTAACCTTTATAGTGGATAAGGCCTTCTCCATCAGCAATTCATACCCGGTTTTCCCACCTATGACGGACTTCTTCTCGCGCTTGCTCCACACGGACTCGGCCCTGGCCTGCAGGATGTGAACATTTTCAGGAAAGGATACCTCCTTCTCAATGGCCCATTCAATGTCCTGGGGGTAACCATAGTGTTTCTCAATACGTTTGGCTAATCCTACAAGCTCTTTTATCTCCCTATCCTCAAGGCAAGGTTTGCTTTGCAGGTCCGGCTTCACGTCCGCGTTCACCGCCTTACGCTGCTCAGGATCGAACACGCATTCAACGGTCTTGGGGAAAATGTTCCTCTCATTTATCTCCAGCATAACCTTATCCACGATAAACTGATCGGGGGTCAGGGCACCCGACACCACGCTCTCTCCCAGGCCCCAACTCCCTTCAATGACGATCTTGGATCGATCGCCGTTGAGCGGATTAAGAGTAAACATGACACCGGCAGTCCTTGCATTCACCATTTTCTGCACGATCGGGGCTATTATCGCCCTGGAATGCTCAACGCCCTTTGTTTTGCGGGTGGAGGCCGCACGCGCCGACCAGACGGAGGCCCAGCATTTCTTCACATTTTCAATGATCGTCTGTGCCCCGCGTAAATAATAGTAGGTGTCCATCATCCCGGGAAAAGAGGAAATCGGGCTTTCCCTCACGGCTACCGAAGATCGGACAGCCACAAAGGGCTCCGGTTCACCTTCTAAAAATCCTTGGTAATTTGCAGTGATCTCTTCCTCGATCTCCGACGGCATCCCGGCGCTCTGGATCACCGAACGGATTTCCCCGGTTTTTTCCTCAAGGTCCTGGAAGTCTTCAAAGTTTAGGTCCCGGATTAACTCCTCTATGGGCCCCTCAAGACCATTGAGTTTCAAATGATTGGCATAGGCATCCGCCGTCACGCAAAAACCCTTTGGCACATTGAGCTTAAGACTTGTCAACTCACCCAGATGAGAAGCCTTTCCACCACATTCCTGTGACATGTCCTTGTTTATTGCGTCGAATGTTTTTACATAATGACCCATTTCAACCTCCCGATATACACTCCCTTCCTTCCCCTCAGGCAGCCCGTTCAAGTATGGTGACCACGCCGGTATCTCCGTCCACTCTGATTATATCTCCAGTTTTAATCACCGAACTGGCAATGCCTGTACCCGTAACCGCGGGCAGATTGTACTCCCTGCATGTTATTGCTCCGTGGCTTGTCAGCCCGCCGATGTCGGTAACCGCGGCCTTTAGCTTGGTGAATACCGGAGCCCAGGCAGGATTGCAGTTCGGGCATACCATGATCTCATCGGCTTCAAGGGTTACGATCTCTTCAAGGAGCTTGAGCACGCGGGCCTTTCCTTCAACGACTCCCGCAGAGGAGGCACAGCCCCGAATCTCCGTTACGTCTTCCGGAGCCACATCCGATCCCTTGAGCCAGTCTGTAACGGTCTGCGTGGTAATACCCCACAGCATAACCGTAAAAGGCTCGGAAACCTCTTCGGGCGGAACTCCGAAGGCCGGTACGGGATTCCACTTCCTCGCGGCCTCGAGTATCTTTCTCCTCTTCTCCGCCCTTTCCATATAGTAGGCGCCCCTCACCGGTACACCTTCTCCCAGGGCCCAACCAACGGCCATTTCCTCTATCATCTGAGGCACTTCAAATCTGTTGAACATGAAAATATCATCCGCATTCTTTAACAAACCCTGCTTGACCAGGAGTCCTCCGACTTGCCTCACCTTGTCCCACCACATGGTATGGAACCAATGCTCCACCCAGAAAAGGTGGTCTTCAGCGAACTGATATATGGCCCGGACAGTTCTGTAAGCATCATCAAAGGATTTCCTGTCGTCATCGGATTCGATCAACTCGCGATATTCGACGACAATATTTTCCCTCTGCTGACTGATTTCATCCAATGATCTTTCTATTTTCTCTCCATTGTCCAGTCTCTCAATATAACTCTTCATATAGGTGAAGGGGATGTCCGGCTTGGTCAGCCAGCTCCCTTCATAATGGAACCATCCGCTGCCGCATGAAATGAAAAACCAGGGGTCTTTGATCTTTTCCAGCTCCTCGAGCCAGTTTTTCCCATCTTCCGTGTTGCCTAATTCCGTAATCTTTTGCTCCGCAGGTGCATCACTCTTGAGGATATCTCCTACGCTGCGGGAGGCGGCTGCCAGCCTTGACAGACGGCAGAGCTCCGCCTCGGGACGAAACATGGACACATCGGCCCCGGCGACCATCTTGGCGATGGCGCTCTCGCTTATCCCCGGAAACAGCTTCCTGGCCACATCAGCGAACATCAGGTATGCCAGGTAGGTCAGATTCAGCATCTCAAAATGATACTGCCAGGCCTTAAATATCTGATTTACAAGGGTGTTGAAGACCTCAATCAGCTCATAGGTATAATAATAGCCCTTTGGAGCCGGTAAGACCTGGTCTTCGGGAACGAATTTAGGCAATGCCCCGGGTATTTCTATATCCTTCAGCTCCATGCCCAGGGCCTGAAATTTTTTAATCCATTTCTCCCATAGCTCGTCATAATGTTCAAAAATATAAAAGGCCCGTTTTCCAAACAGTTGTGTCTTCTCCTCAATAATCTCCGGAGGCGGTGGCTCCACGGGGGTAATGTACATATAGCAACCCACCATCCTGTGAGCGATCCCCTGGGCGGGGGGTATACAGAATACCCTTGTTGTATATTGTGACAGGGACATCTGCCACGCCTCGTGGAAGATCAGGTCAAGCGGCGGCATGGGTTCCGGGTCGTGTATCTTATCCTGATACCAGAACTGGCTCTTTTCCCAGTCCTCCCTGTCTTTGGAAAACAGATAGTGAGAAGGGTACATTTCCTCCCACCCATCAAGTTCAGGTGGTGTCTGATACTCATGAGGATCTGGAAATCTTCTTGCTTTTTCATCTGCCATTTTATACCTCCTTTTATCAAAGATTCATAAAACCACTGAACAAACCGGTACCGATTTAAAGGATAAGAAAAGCCTACATCCATCCTGTAATAAGAAGATAATCAGCAGGAATAATCGACCGAGAACGAGATTTCGCTATCAGATAACTTGAATCATGATGGTTTGGATATGATGAATATGAATTGCATTCATACGAACCAAGATCAAATTCAAATATCCAATTATAGGTAAATGAAGTCAAATTCTTTTTTATTATGGTATGTATAATTTTTAATTATGGGTTCCAGTATCCCATAAATTTTAATTAAGTTATTTCCCTACTGAGAAATACCCTAACCCTCAGGCCGGGCAACGAATCCAACCAGAAATCGGTACGTTCTGGTCTTACGTAAAAAACCCATAATACCCTGGGGTGCCACTAACATGAGTCCGACAAGTATTACACCCTGTATGATCATGCTGATTTCCGCATATCTGGCCAACAGGAAATACAAAAAGATAACGATAATGGTACCGACAACCGGACCCTCTTCAATACCTTCCCCTCCTATGACG
>CAYTUL010000436.1:0-4338 GCA_964441135.1 uncultured Desulfobacteraceae bacterium
CATAAGCACAGTTTGGATACATCCCCGGGCCCGTACATTCAATGAAACCCAGCAATGTCCCGTTAGGAGATTGCATCGTGATAAACTTTTATCGCGAAAATGGACTGATCTGCATGGACGGTTGTTTCAAGGGGCTGAAGAGTTACGATGTCAGGAAAAATAAAAGCGTGATGAATAATCCAAGGACGCCCATGGGCCAGAAGGGGCTGCTACCGATTCCGTTTAAACGCATGAAATCCACTGCCAGTCCCAGCAGGGGGGCGATGATCATGGTGGACAGGCTTTTTGCCTGGGATTCAATGGACAGTATTGTCGCGCCCTTTGCTTCATCGCTATGTGCATCGAAACGGCTTATGAGGACGGGTCTCCAGAGATTCTGAATGACATAGAGGGCAATAAAACATGTAATCATAATCCAGTTGATCCCGCAATAGGTGGATGGGAGAAGTGCTGCGAATATCAGGAGGCTCAAGCCCCAGAGGATTCGGGCAGTATTATCCTCATGACCGGCTCTCAAAACCAGGCGGTAGACGTTGCGGCTGGCGACTGCGGATAATATGAATAGAATGAAGAAGACAGGGCCTATCAATACCACCGAGCTTTGCTCGTCGCTCAACCGGAAATTTTTAAAAAATGCGGCGACCAGGGGGAGGGCCGCCGCCTTAAGGATAGGCTGTAAATAGTCCTTTGACGCTTTAAAGAATCCCTCGAAGCCCATGGACTCGAATATCAGTCTTCTCAGGCTCCTCTGTTTCATGGAGATCATAAATGTTTCCCTCAGGTGGGCGATCACGTCCTTACCGGATGTTTTCCTATCCGGTTTTTTATCTATTTCTTCGGGATATCCAAGAAAGTTGATGATATTCAAGATATAGGGAAGAATTGAAAAGAAAAAGACGTAGATATAATTGCTCGTAACAAAGACGATGAGACATGCGAAAATGACCGAAACAGCCGAACCGATCTTGCTCCAGGAGCGTGTATATCCGTAGACCCTGGTCCGTTCGTCCGTGCGCCCATGAAGGCGGAGCCAGGCAAAGATGAGGGCCTTGTGTGTGCCCGTTCGAAAGGCTTCACCAATGGCAAAAAAGAACATGGCCAGGAAAAGCAGCGGAATCAACAGAAACAAAGAGAATTCGAAATTCACGGCCACAGTCCCTGCGGAGCCGAAGATGGCGAAGCTGATGATATAGGCAATGAAGCTGAAGATCATGGAACCGCGCTTTCCATATAGGTCTGCAACGGCCCCGCTGGGAACTTCCATGATGTTTATCATGATCTCCCTAAAGGCAATAAGCAGCCCGATCATAAAAAAGGAAAGGCCCATTTGTCTGAAGGCTAACAGCAGGAAATATTCATAGTATTGCTGGTTCTTTAAGAATCCATATAAACTGAATCTCCTGAGCATCTTTCCGTGATCCACCTTTGTGACGGGTTGGCCTGCGAATAAAAAAATCTTATCATCATCGTATTTCCTATCTTGGAATATTGTAAAGCAGAAAGTTGAACTTACAATTTAAAACTGACTTTTGGCTCTACCTGAAAATATTCAATACTGCAATCGGAGTGTATTTATGGGGAAGAAAAGAGTAAACAAGGCTTTCTATGACCGGCCCATTAACAGGCGGGACTTCCTGAAATTCCAGATGAGGGGGTTATTATTGACGGCGGCGAGTGCATCGGGTTTGCTGATCCCCCAAAAAGGAATCGCGGGATCCGTTCCTGACTTAGCGGTCGTCAAGGGGCCGGGTGCAGCCGCAACGAGAGCGGCCGTTGGGCTTATGGGCGGGATGAAGAGTATCGTAAAATCGGGAAACAGGGTCCTGATAAAACCTAATATGAGCTTTCCGAACCCGCCGGAATGGGCAACTACCACCAATCCTGAGGTAATCAGGGAGCTTGCCGTGATGTGTAAAGAGGCCGGTGCGTCGAAGGTCCTGATCGCAGACTATACGCTCTTTAGGCCGGAGGAATGTCTTAATCGTACCGGTATTGTCGAAGCGATTGGACCCATGGAAGGAGTATCCGTTATAACGACCAACAGTGAGAGGTTATACAGGGATACGGATTTCCCGGACGCGGAGATTATGTCCCACAACGGGGTTCTTAAAGAGGCCCTCAAAGCAGACGTTCTTATAGCCGCCCCCGTTGCCAAGTCCCACACGGCAACCGGTGTCAGCCTTTCAATGAAAGGCATGATGGGGCTCGTGTGGGACCGGGGAGGCATGCACTCAAAAGGACTGTCTTCAAGTATCGTAGATATGTGCGGGATTCTCAAGGCGGACCTGACAGTAGTGGATGGAAGCAGGGTACTTTCAACAAGAGGGCCTGGAGGGCCGGGAAAGGTGCTGAATGAGGATACGATCATCGTTTCAAAAGATATGGTGGCGGCTGATGCATATACGGTATCCGCCTTTCCCTGGTACGGCCGGAGATATCAGCCGAGGCAGGTCAAGCATATCCGCCAGGCCCATGACAGGCGTCTGGGGCGAATGGATATTGAAAATTTGAATATTAAAAAGATCGTTATTTAGTTCTCCGTGGAATCATTATCCCATTTATTTTGAAATATCAGGATCATGTCTTTTCGACGTTCCATACAGATTATAAGCCTGACCGCCTTCCTGGTGCTGCTTTTTATTGCCGCTGCTTCTTCCTCGGTAGATCACCTGAATCTCAACTTCTTCCTGAGACTCGATCCGGCACTTATCCTTATCACGGCGATTAGCGGCAGGGTTGTTTCCCTGGCCTTTATTCCGGCGATCATCGTGTTAGCGCTCGTGCCCCTAATGGGCAGGGTATTTTGCGGGTATATCTGTCCTATGGGGACGACCATTGACGGTAGTGACAGATTGGTGGGAGCTCCCGCGAAAAGACCGAAGGTATCCTACAGGCTTTCCAGTATAAAGTATTATTTCCTGAGCTTTTTGATTGGTGCATCTATTCTGGGGGTATCGCTCGTTTTCATAAGCGCCCCCATTTCTCTCATAACCCGGTTCTATGGTCTTCTTGTCCATCCAGTCATCGCCCTTTTCGGCCACATGGGGCTCCATTTCATTCAGCCCTTGGCGGAACATCTCGATCTGGACGCTCTCGTATTTGCGGAATTAAATACCCCCCGTTTCGCTACACAGTTTTTCATACTTGTCTTTTTTATCATCGTCTTTGCCCTCTCGTGGGTTTCACCGCGTTTCTGGTGCCGCCATGTCTGTCCTTCGGGAGCCCTCATGGCGCTCCTATCAAGAAAACCCTTATTGAGGCGGCAAGTGACCGATGACTGTACGAAATGCGGCAAATGCGTAAGCAATTGCCCCATGAATGCCATAGAAAAAGATTCCCCGAAAAGCACCCACCATGAGGAATGTATCCTTTGCCGCAAATGTGAAAAAATTTGCCCAGAAGAGGCCATTTCTTTCAGGAGCGGAACAGCGGATCGGGAAATGGATTCCATGGATTTTTTACCGGATAGAAGGCGGTTTATCATTGCGGGTTTGGCAGGAGTTGGAACCGCGGCCGTAAACCTCACCGGATTACATAGCCTTTACGGCAAGACCGGCCCAGGACAGGTCCTGGCCGCAGGATTGGTAAGACCTCCGGGTTCGGTGGAGGAAAAGGACTTTTTAGCGTTGTGTGTCCGCTGTGGAGAATGCATGATCGCATGTCCTACAAACGCCCTGCAGCCCGTATGGGCAAAGGCGGGCTTTTCCGGATTGTTCAGCCCCGAGCTATTGCCCCGCCGCGGCGCGTGCAGCCCCTACTGTAACAATTGCGGCGCCGTATGCCCTACAGGGGCCATACGCAACCTGCCGATCCAGGATCGCATATGGGCTAAGACCGGTACGTCCATAATCTCAAAGGAAAGATGTCTGGCCTGGGAGCATAAAAAGAGATGTATGGTATGTGACGAGGTCTGTCCCTTCGGTGCGGTAAAATTCGGGTATGAACCGGGGATTCCGGTCCCCGTGCCGGGGGTGTTTGAAGACAGGTGTTCGGGTTGCGGACATTGCGAACATCACTGTCCTGTACAGAACCGCCCTGCCATTTTTGTAATACCCATGGGCGCTCTGCGAATAAATACAGGATCCTTTGAAGAGCAAGGGAGACGGCAGGGTCTTCAAATCTCACTCAAACATAAAGATGCCGGGGTCCCTCCGGATATCCAGGAGGGGATTGCACCGGGTTTTACAGAGTAGGGTTTGAATCTTTTTTGTCTCATTTATCCTTTTCTTCGCCAGATGGTTCCTTCCTTTGTATCAAAAACCTCAATACCCATCTTCTCTTCTAATTCCCGGCGTATCCGATCGGCTGTCTCCCAGTCTTAAGCGAATCTTGCCTTTT
>CAYTUL010000437.1:0-4335 GCA_964441135.1 uncultured Desulfobacteraceae bacterium
GTTGCTTGTGGACGGCGCTGAGGTGATTGCGAAGCTTGGCCAGCGTCAAGTCTGTCTTTCCCCAGGATGTGTGAAAACCTCTCATTCTCGGCATGGTCTTCGGGAGGGGAATGTACGCTGCCCGCGAGGGATAGTCAAGGCAAGCGCACGTTCGGTGGAATGCGTCGCGTTGCGCCGGCGGATAAAAAGCCTGCAGGAAGAGGGGCAAGATGAAAAGACCAAAATCATAGCCATCATTGGGATTGCAGGCACGACCGAGACCGGCAATATTGACGATCTTGAGGCGCTGAGCGAGATCTCCAATGAAGTAGGGGCTCATTTCCATGTGGATGCCTGCTGGGGCGGACCCGCCCTTCTCGTGGATGAGTATCAACCCCTGTTTAAAGGCATTCAAAAGGCCGATTCCGTATCCATTGATGCCCATAAATTACTATTCTGCCCGATGAGCATGGGTCTGGTACTGTTCAGAAGCGAGAAGGATCTCGGCCTTATCAAACATTCGTCCCGGTATATTATACGAAGAAATTCAGTCGATATGGGAAGATTTACTCTTGAAGGTTCTCGTCCCTTTGCCTGTCTTAAACCATGGGCGTCTTTAAAGATCATCGGCCGAAAAGGGTACGGCCTTCTTTTCAGACATGCCCGTGAGTCTACCGATTATTTCAGAAGCATCCTCGACAATTGTGGTAATTTTGAGACATTGAACATCCCTGAACTTTTTATTCTCAATTACCGTTTCATCCCGGAGCCGGTCCGCGAGCAGATCTCCATATGGAAAACTACGGCATCATCTTCAAAAGATAAAGATGAGGCTAAGGCTGCCGATCGAAAGATAAGAAAGGTGAACAGGCTCATCAATGGACTGACTATTAAGTTGCACAGGGAATTAAGAATGGACGATACTACATTTGTTTCCAGGACCACCCTCGAATCGACCCGCTATCGGCCTCAGAACATCGTCGTTTTAAGGGCGGTACTTATCAATCCGCTCACTGATAAAAAGGTTCTCCGTGAGATTACGGCGACACAAAATCGAATCGGGCTCCGGATATGGCAGGGCTTTGAGCACGCCTATTCTCGAATTCGTGACGAAACCGATTGATCGTAACTATTTAGCCCTTTTCAAAGGCTTAGGGGGTTCAGCAATCTCTTTTTCGAGCCCCTCTTGTATTCAACCATTTTTTCAAGAGGCTAAAGCATTACGATTAATCTTGTTTCTTGTTTCATTGACTTCCTGATCAAGGTCCTGTAATCTAAGATGCATCTTTCTTTTGCACCTCCTACCGGCGAAAAAGGCCGGAACAATATTTTATATTCTTCTGTCAATAATCCTAAATACTGGTTACAGTGATGGGTCTCATCTTCGATATTCACTCCGCCAAGCTTTATGAATCCTGGCATCAGTCTCCCAAAGGAAAGGACATGGACAGGTTCGTGGAAAGACTCGTCCCTGAATTACTAGAACCGAAAAAATACGAAAGGGTCTTAGACATTGGTTGCGGAAAGGGTAATCACCTCCTGTTTTTTAACAAGTTGGGCCTCGATATTTCCGGCATTGACGCTTCGCCCTACATGATAGATCTGGCTAAGAAACGTCTTGGAAACCGGTGTACCCTGAAAACGGGGATGGCAGAGGATCTCCCCTTCGATGACAATGAATTTGATCTGGTATTATTAATCAATACACTTGAATTTCTCGATAATCCTTTACAGGCCCTGAGAGAAGCCGGGAGAGTGGCTAATAGAAAGGTCTTAATCGTTGTAATGAATAGTCTATCCTTGAACTGCATGGGTAACAGGATTCGATGCCTTTTTCGGAAAACAATCTATGGCCATGTAAAATCCTATAATATATGGGAATTAAAGTCTCATTTACATGCAGCCTACGGCCCAATGCCCGTCGAATGGCGCGGCGAAGGGGGATGGCCCTCAATTTTACGCAGGACCCGGGGATTCTCTTCCGGCACGAGCGGCCTGAGCGCCTGGCCCTTCGGATCTATCCTGGGCCTGTCTGTGAAGATCAAATACAGGGTAAAAACAGATAATATCCCGCTTAAAATAAGGGTCAGGAAAAGCGAGCAGCCTCTTGCCGGCGGGATTACAACGATAAGATCCCGAGATATATTATTGGATGGTATAGGAGTTCATAGTCATCATGAAAGAAGCCTATCTCTATGAAAAACTCGATGACAACAGGGTCCGGTGCTTCCTGTGCAGCCACAGATGCCTCATAAAAGAGGGGGCCAAAGGGATATGCGGTGTTCGAGAAAATCATGGCGGCACCCTCATATCGCTCGTCTATGGTAAAATTATTGCAAGACATGTGGACCCCATTGAAAAGAAGCCCCTTTTTCATTTCCTGCCGGGCAGCAGATCTTTTTCAATTGCCACCGTGGGATGCAACTTCAGATGCCGGTTTTGCCAGAACGCCGATATATCCCAGATGCCGGCCGACCTTAACCGGATCTGGGGTGATGATATGACTCCATCTATGATTGTAAAGGAGGCAAAGTCCAGCCGGTCATCCACCATCGCCTATACATATACGGAACCCACGATCTATTATGAAATTGCCGCCGATACCGCGCGATTGGCCGCTTCAAATGATATGAAAAACATCTTCGTATCCAACGGTTATATGACGGATGAGTGCCTTGATGATATCGCGCCCGATCTCCATGGAGCCAATGTCGATCTGAAGGCCTACAGTAACGATTTTTACAGGGAACAATGCGGGGCCAAACTCGATCCCGTTCTTCGTACAATTGAAAAAATGATAAAAATGGGGGTTTGGCTTGAAGTCACTACCCTGCTCATACCGGGATTAAATGACGATGAAGAAGAACTAAACGGGATCGCCCGATTCTTGGCGGGTCTGGACCCCAATATTCCATGGCATATAAGTCGATTCCATCCCACATACCGGCTAACCGATGTTCATGCCACACCCCCGGAGAGAATACACCTTGCGAAGGAGATCGGCATCGGGGCGGGTTTGAGGTATGTCTATACCGGCAACCTGCCTGGAGATGAGGGCGAAAAGACCTTTTGCCACGAATGCGGTGAATTGCTTATCGACAGGTTCGGTTTTTCCATAAGGAACAACCTGATAAAGGATAATTGCTGTCCCCGGTGCAGGACCGAAATCCCCGGGATTTGGAAATAGAGTCCTCAATACGTGACCATAGTGAGAAACAGGCCCTGGGGCGGCGCCTTTATACCGGCTTTTTGCCTGTCTTTTGATTGTACAATTTCCATAAACCCGTCGTAATCTAATCTGCCTTTACCCACATCCACCAGTGTGCCCATAATATTACGTACCATATGTCTTAAAAAACCATCCGCCTCAAAGCAGAAACAAAGGATACCCTCTTCGGGACCCTTGAATTCACCCCTCATCATATCCCTCACGGGGTCTCTATTCCCGCTTCCGGAAGATTTGAAGGAAGAAAAATCATGCCAGCCGATCAAAGAGGACATACATCTTTTTATTTCTACAAGATCCAGGATTTCAGGAACATGCCAGGTATGGTTTCGGAGAAAGACGTTTCTCTCTTTTCTGTTCCATATCCTGTATTCATAGGATTTGCTTAGGGCGCCATATCTGGAATGAAAGTCGAGGGGGACATACCCGGCCTTCCTGATCGAGATATCATCGGGAAGGAGCGAGTTAAGCCCCCTTCTTATTGCCTCCGGCTCGATACCGGTCCTGGAAAAAAAATTACAAACCTGGTGCAGGGCATGGACACCCGCGTCTGTTCTCCCTGATCCGATTACTTTGACGGGCTCCTTGGTCATAATCTGAAGCCTGTCCTCAAGGAAGGCCTGGATCGTATCCCCCTGTTTCTGTCTTTGCCACCCCTGATACCGGGTCCCGTCGTATTCAAGGATCAACCTGATATTTCTTTGTTCAGTCACAATGGACCTTTTCAAATGCTTATTTATGAATAAAAAGGGGACGCCAAGAATGATGAACTCGTAAAAAGTCAAAAAACGTCTTTTTCTGTCATTCCCGCGAAGGCGGGAATCCAGTGGTTTCAGTTAGTTATAGACTCCCGCCCTCGCGGGAGTCAAAGCTCCTGGGACTTTTTACGAAATCGTCAGGATTTATAGGAATAAAAAAATCACGTAAATCCTGTTATCCTGTCTAAAATAATAGCTGATTGGATTGTGTCAAATGTTGAAACCCCATTCCCCTTTAGAAATCAAGCGGGCTTTTTGCCTCCTTAATGGTCTGGCTTTTAATAGTATGGGTATAAATCATTGTGGTTCTGACATCGCTGTGCCCCAACAATTCCTGAATGGTGCGAATATCATAATTGGCCTGTAATAGAT
>CAYTUL010000438.1:0-4303 GCA_964441135.1 uncultured Desulfobacteraceae bacterium
TTTACAGGAGGTATATCATGACCAGGTATCCCCATCTTTTCAGCCCCTTCACGATACGCGGTGTTACTTTTCGCAATCGTATATTCGCAACTCCCAGTCTAACCGCATGGCCGGATCTCGACGGTTCTCCGAATCTCACCGTTATCTATGACAGCATCCATAGAGCCAAAGGAGGTGTTGCCCTGGTAACACAAGGCGAAACCTGTGTCAATCGCACCCATGCGGTTCGCGGCAATATGACATTCCTGGTCCCCGAAAAACGCTTCGAGGGCATGGTAAACATCACCCCAAGCAACGGCCATATTAAATTAGCCGCCGCTATCAGCCGTCATGGTGCGGTCCCCGGCATTCAGCTTTTCCATGCTGGCGAGAATGCCAGTGAAGTCCTTACCGAGGGCCGCGGTGTCTGGGGCCCGACGGGCCACACCCGTCCCGATGGCACCGTCGTCCATGAGATGGACGAGGGAATGATGGCAGAGGTGTGTGCGGACTTCGAAAAGTCCGCGGCCATCGCAAGAGAATGCGGCTACCGCCTGATCCAGATCCACGGTGCCCACGGCTGGCTTCTCTCCCAGTTCCTCTCTCCCCTGAACAATAAACGCACCGACAGATTCGGCGGGAGTCTGGAAAACCGCGCTCGCTTCCCGATGATGGTCGCAGAGGCTGTCCGCAGCGGCGCCGGCCCCGATATAATCATCGAATATCGCATTAGTGGTGAGGAACACGTCGAAGGCGGTATGCACATCGAAGAAGTGGCCGAATTCGCCACCATGATCCAGGAGAAGGTCGACATCATTCACGTCTCAGCCGGCAGCTACTGGTCGGCGGGCCACTATACTTTCTCAACCGTCTACCAACCCCATGGCCTCAACATTGAACTTGCGGCTGAGGTCAAGAAACGAGTGAATATTCCGGTCACGGTAGTCGGTGGTTTTAGCGATCCCGTCCAGATGGAACAGGTCATCGCCGAAGGCAAGGCTGATTTTATCGGCATCTGCCGCCAGCTCCTTGCCGATCCTGAAATGCCCAATAAGGCCTACTGGGGAAAGGAGAACGAAATTCGTCCCTGTATCCGCTGTGCGAACTGTCTCGGTCGCAAGTACTTCGGCCATCACAACTGTGACGTCAACCCCCTTGCCTGCAACGGCGAATACATCGCAGACAGTATCCTCCCCGTCGAGGGCAAACGCCGCGTCCTCGTAATCGGCGGCGGTCCGGGCGGCATGATGGCGGCGATTACTGCGGCAGGGCGCGGCCACAACGTCACCCTCGTTGAAAAGGAATCCGACCTGGGCGGCATGTTCCGTCGCGTCACTGTGGACGGCCACAAGGAAGACCTGCGAACCTATATGAACTATTTGATAAACCAGATCAAAGTAAATAATGTGGATGTACGATTAAACACCGAGGGCACCCCGGAGCTCCTGAATGAGATCCGGCCCGATCATCTGATCGTCGCCGTCGGTGCCCGTGCGATCGTCCCCCGGTTCAAGGGAGCAGAGCTCCTGCACACCATGACTGCTGTGGAGGCTCACGACAAAAGAGACGAAGTGGGGAAAGAGGTCGTCATCATCGGCGGCGGTCTCGTCGGTTGTGAAACGGCGATTTTTCTGAATAACAAGGGTCACAAGGTCACGGTTATCGAAATGGCCGAGGATGTGGCGCGTGATGCGAACCGCATATACTACAGTGCTGTCAAAGAAGAGCTGGCCAAAGGCGTCACCTGCTTGGTGAATACCCAGTGCATCGAACTGTCCGCCGAAGGCGTCGTTGTCGAAGAGGGCGAAGGCAACCGCAGGACCCTTGCCTGCGATACGGGTGTCTATGCCGTGGGCGTGACGCCCAACCGTGAACCTGTCGATGCCCTGCGCGAGAAATTCGGCTTCGGCCACTTCCGTGACATCGGCGACTGTTATAAGGCGGGGAATGTACGTCAGGCCGTTCACAACGGTTACTGGGCCGCGATGGATATCATCTGATCTTTTCGGTCTTGCACACTTCCCCGCTCCAGGTATCGGGTGCATGGCTCCGAATTTCTCGAAAAAAAATATGAGCGAGTCACGGGATCTGTTTAAAAATTATAACGAGAATGGAGACCTGAATACGTTCACATTCTAAACCTCGGACATGGCCTGTTGTATCTGGTTCATCCAGTCTGACAATTTGACATCCCCTGCGGAACAGTAGGTCATGGTATAGGGCTTGATATCGATGATGGGGCTGCCGTCAATCGCTTCCAACCCTTGAACCTTGAGTGTGTTTCTTGCTTTTTCGATGATGCGTACTGTCGTTACCAGGATGGGATTAGGCCTTGCCGGGCTGCACGTGGAGAACACCCCCACCAGAGGAAATTCCTTCTGTCCCATGGGGTGGACTTTTATCAAAGAGCGCCCGGAAAGAGGCAAGAGGTGCGGCCAATAGAGGACCAGGGCATGTGAGAAATCCTCCAGTCCATCCAGAATGCCATCAAGCTCCGGGTTGATCACCAGCTCGGAAACAAGAGAACGAATGGTTTTCGCCCCTATGGCTGCCTGCTGGAGCCCTTTTTCAAGTTCAATATCCCTCCCCTTGGCCTTCAGATTCGGTGTTTTAAGCTCACTCCTGACATAGCCGACAGGTTTAATGGTCATTTCTTCATTTATAAAACCATCTGAATCTTCCTTATCTATCAAAATCCTCTCCTTTCTTATCCTGTCAATGCTTTCGCAATGCGCTCAGTAAATATCCCAGGTGATCATCAAGGATAAACTCGACATCCAGTCCGGAATCATCAAAAAGACGCCGCATATCCATTTCCCCCGGCATCACGTCCGCTTCCACGGCTGTACCCGCTTTGCGGTGCAGTTCGTTGATCTCTTCAAAATTGATAAAGTGGATGACGATCAAACGACTGTTTATTTTGAGAGCCCTCCAAAATATCGTGAGAATCCTTTCCTTGTCTTCAAAATGGGGAAACACCTGGTGGCACAAAATAAGATCATAGCTGTTTTCCTCCAAGGGAAAATCTTCCATGGCGCACAGATGAATCTCCACGTTTTCCCTTTTATCGATCCTTCGTCGGGCCTCTTCAATCATCCCGGGGCTGATATCCAAGGCCACCACAGACCCGGCTTCCCCAACTCGGTCTGAAAGAATTTCAGTCAGTCTTCCCGTACCGCAGCCCGGTTCCAGGATCCTGAGTCCTCTCAGAGGACCGGTATATTGAAACAGACGGTTCAGTTTATCCATTTCATCAGGCCCGTATTTCGCAGCCGCCCAGGGGGCGCCCACATTCTCATCGAAATAGGCTGCTTTAAGACTATACATGATAAGCCCTTATAAAAATCACAGGATTTCAATAATCAAAATTTGCAAGCCCTTCCTATCACTCATTCAGATAGTCCGGGATCTCCCCCAGGTTTCCAAAGTTTTTGGCCATCTCTTGATAAACCGGCTTTCCCAAAAGAAAATCATATATCTGGTCAGCCTTCCCTGCCGGGTTCACATCATCAAACCTTCGGGGATAAAGAACCCTTCCTACAGTATAGGCATCCGCGATCACCGTACCTAAATTTGTCATATACCAGTTAAAGGAATGGAGTATGTGCACATTTCGGCTCTTGAACGCCTTCAATCCATGATAAAAATCATGTTTCTTCACATAGTCCTGTCGAATCCGTTCGTTGCCGCCGCTGTCAATGAAAATGATATCGGGGTTCCAGGCTAGGATCTTTTCCTTGTCCACAAAAAGATGACCCTTCTTGCCTTCGGATATGGCGGTGTTTTTTGCCTTGACCCATGTAAAGGGGGCATAGGCCGTTTCGGTGCTTTCAATACCATGTGTGCCCTTGAAACCGATCCCCCCTACATAGACAGACGGTTTTTGATCTTCCGGGAAGCCTTCAACCCTGGAATTCAAATCCTTTCGGGCGGCTTCTATGAAATCAATCACGGCCCTGGCCCGTCCCGCTTTATCGAGAACCTGCCCTACAAGCCGGATGGAATCGAATACCACATCACTAAAGGCCCCAAAAGGCCCGTAGGTTAAAACGATGATAGGGATCCTGATTTTTTTCTGCAAGGCCTCTGCCTTTACCTTATCCATGTAACTGATAAAGATGACATCAGGATTGACGGCCAGGACCTTTTCAAGATCCGGCTCCTTATTAATTGAATTCGGCCCGCCTGGGCCTATGGATGGGAGTCTGCTCAATTCGCTGTTGGCGATCCAATAGGGTCTTGTTTTAGGATTTGCCTTTTCGATGTCCTGATCGGGGGGGGGGGGGGGGGGGGGGGGGGGGGGGGGGGGGGGGGGGGGGGGGGG
>CAYTUL010000439.1:0-4293 GCA_964441135.1 uncultured Desulfobacteraceae bacterium
AAGGGAAGGATAAAGTTCGCAGCGACCGCCACCGTAAGCTTTTGTCCCGACGCCAATGGAGGGGGACATAGAATGCCGACATACAGGAACAGGATCAGGGACAGGATCAATGATTTTCTCTTCACAATGTGACGACCACTCATTTCTATTGCTTTATGAAATACCGGGATCTCAATCCTTCAGGTGGCTGTTGATAAAAGGCACGGCCTGATTTGTAAGCCATGAGAGGTGACTTTCCACCATATGAACCTTGAACCCATAGACAAGCCTCCCGTAAGGCTCATCCTCATTTTCCAGCCGCCTTCTCATTTCGTCTTTACGGGCCTTCAATAATTCGATCTGGGAACGAGCAAGGAAACCTGCTCCAGGCATGGAATACTGGTAAAAGAAAAACAGCTTTGACAGGAATTCCGCACGGAAATCCCTCACGGGCGAAGTAGCGGTATTGAGCCAGTCCATGAATACACCTTCTCCTTCATCGGTCAGTGCAAATACACGTTTACTCGGCCTCGCGTCCTGGGTTTCTATGATGGATCGAAGGAGTCCTTCTCGTTGAAGTCTTTTGAGCAGGACGTAAAGTTGACTGGTGCTTACTCTCCATGTCGATTCCAGGGCGGAATCTAAAAAGCGCATAATCTCGTAGCCATGTTTTGGCGCCGGAATCAATGCCCCAAGCACAACGTATTCCGTGAAGGATCTCTTCCCCATGTGATACAGCCTCAACTTTATTATTCCAAATTACAATATTCCATCATGGAATATCAAGCAATAAAAAAATGTAACTATTTAGCCCTTTTCAGAAGCCTGGGGGCTCAGCAATCTCTTTCCCGGGGCGAAAGCCAGAACCCCCATCTAAATTGACTACCTTTTCAAAAGGCTAAAGTGTCAAAGAAAAATAAATTCAATGGGGCAGATACAGGGAGCTGATTCTGTGGAATTCTTCGACTTGTCTGTTCACCCATTCCTGATCCTGTCCCAGCTCTCCGGCCATTAGCGTGGCCACCTTGAGAGACATCTCCCTTGCCGCGCGCGCGTTTAACAACAGGCTGCGGGTTCGCCTGGCCAGAAAATCGTCAATGGTCCGTGCGGCCTCAAATCGTACGGCCCAGATAACTTCACCGGCCCGGATTCGCATATCGGGATGCAGGAACGCTTTTCGGGCTGGATCGGCCCGGAGGAAGTCCTGGATTTCCGGGCCGTCGGAGCCGTAGATGGCCAGATCTCCGAATCTATCTACTGACCTGTGGAAACCATGAATGTTGAGCCTCTCGGTGACACAGGGTCTGGGCACGAGACCGGATAGATCGGCCGCGTAATTAACGCAGTCTTTGGCCATCCTGCGATAGGTAGTCCATTTTCCACCGGCAATGGTCAGCAGGCCTGACTTCGAGATGTGAATGGTGTGATCACGGGATAGGGCGGCTGTATTCTTGTCATCGCCCATCTTGACTAAGGGACGTATCCCGGTAAATAGGCTGAGAATATCATCCCGGGAAGGGACCTTTTCTAAATAGGCGCCTGCGGTCTCCAGCACAAATTCGATTTCTTCCTCCAGGGCACAGGGTTCCAGCAGGACTTCGGAAATGGGAGTGTCTGTTGTCCCTACCAGCGTGACGCCGAGGTAAGGGAGGGCGAACATCACACGGCCGTCCCTGGTATGGGGCACCATTATAGCGGACTTGCCGGGGAGGAAGGACTTATCGAAAATCAGATGAATCCCCTGGCTTGGCATAATCATCGGCAATGCATCCGGGTCATCCATTTGCCTTAAACTATCGGTAAAGGGACCCGTGGCGTTAATAACGACCTTTGCCCGCACCTCGTACTCGGTATTTGTCTCTGCGTCCTTGAATATAACGCCCTCTAAAAATCCCCTCCGGCCTTTGGTGAACTCAATGACAGGGGCGTAATTCAGCAATACAGCGCCCTGGGATGTAGCGGTACGGACGAGATTGATAAGGAGCCGGGCATCGTCGAACTGACCGTCGTAATAGATGATTCCGCCGCGTAGACCCTCCCGCCTGATCGTGGGGATCCGTTTCAGCGTCTCCTCTTTGGAGAGGATCCTCGAGGGACCGAACCCGTACCGCCCCGCCAGAAGATCGTACACTTTGAGACCAATACCGTAAAAAGGCGCCTCCCACCAATCATAACTGGGAACGATAAATGCGAGATCATGGACCAGATGGGGCGCGTTATCACGCAGTATGCCGCGCTCTTTCAATGCTTCCATGACCAGGGCGATATTGCCCTGTTGCAGGTAGCGGACACCCCCGTGAACAAGTTTTGTACTTCGGGACGAGGTGCCTTTTCCAAAGTCGCTTTGCTCTAACAACAACAGGTCATACCCGCGTGAAGCCGCGTCCACGGCGATGCCAACCCCCGTTGCTCCACCGCCGATAACCAGCAAATCCCAGGGCTCGGTTCGTTCCTCGATTCTGCTCAGTAATTCCTCGCGATTCACCGGCCTGCCCCCTCCCCTTTAATCCATCAAAGAGTGCCTATGTGTAATCGTAGAACCCCTTGCCCGTCTTTCTTCCGAGCCAGCCCATGGCCATCATTTGCCGCATCAGGGTCGGCGGGAAATACTGTGCGTCCTTTGTCTCTTCATAGATGGCCAAGGCGCCCCGATATACCGTGTCAATCCCGATCAGGTCCAGGAGGGCTAAAGGTCCCATGGGATGCCCCATCCCCTCTTTGATGAGGGTGTCGATGTCATCCCGGGTCCCCGCCCCCGACTCGAGCATTCGCACTGCATTTAAGAGGAAAGGGGTCGATATGCGATTCGAAAGGAATCCGGGCGCATCCTTGGCGACCACCACGGTCTTGCCCATATTTTTACATACCGCCCTTGTTGTCGCGAGGGTTTCCTCGCTTGTAGCAATGGTTCGAACCACTTCAACGACCTTCATCACCGGAACGGGATTGGCAAAATGGGTCCCGATCACCTTTTCAGGACGGTTTGTGGCCGAAGCGATTTCGATCACGGAAAGTACCGAGGTATTCGTGGCTAGGATTCCATGCGTGGCACAGATGGCGTCCAGATGAGCGAATACCCTCTTTTTTATCTCCATGTCTTCAGGGACGGCTTCAATGACATAGTCGCAATCGGAAAAGTCTTCCAATGACGTTGTTCCGCGCAACCTGCCCTGAATCGCCCCCTTTTCTTCGGCGGACAGGCGGCCCTTGTCCACGGCCCTGCTCAACATGTTGTCTATAAAAGTCAGGCCCTTTTCAATGATGTTGTCTTCGATGTCATGGACAACCACCTCGTACCCCGCCTGGGCACCGACCTGGGCAATGCCCGTACCCATAATACCACAACCGACCACTCCAATCTTATGTATCTCCATGGTTCACCTTCTTTCCCACGCCCTGAAAGCGCGCTATTTCTTTAAGATGGTCACGGCACAGGCCCCGTTATCATCCATCACCCACCCGCCTGCGTTCTCGGTCATCCCCACCCGTGGGCTGTTCTTTATCTGCCTGGGTCCGGCCTCACCCCGCAGTTGCAAAACAATCTCGTTAACCTGGGCCAACCCCGTGGCGGAAATGGGGTGGCCCTTTGCGGCCAGCCCGCCGCTCGGATTTACGGGTATTCTGCCAGTCAAAGCGGTTTGCCCTTCATCGATCATCTTTACGGCTTCGTCCGGTTTGCACAGGTTCAGCTCCTCGTAAAGCCGGAGCTCCGCCGGAGCCATGGCGTCATGGACCTCCACCACGTCAATGTCTTCGGGGCCGATGGAGGCCCTTTCATAGGCCTTCAGTGCCGCCCTTGTGGTAATCTCTTCGTGGGTCTCTCCGGGGATCGCGTAGGTACCCGAGACCAACTCGCAGGCCGCGATGTCGATTAAGGGTTTTGACGTAAACCTTGAGGCCATGTCCTTACTGCACAGTATGGCGGCCGCTGCGCCGTCCGCCATGGTGGAACACATGAACTGTGTCAGGGGCTCGGCAATAAGGCGCGAATTCAGGACCTGCTCCATGGTCATGGGTTTCTGGAACTGGGCCTTGGGGTTCAAGGAACCGTTATAGGTATTTTTCACGGTAACCTTTGCAAAGTGCTCCTTGGTCGCGGAGGACTTCGCCATCCACTTCTTCAACTGCATGGCGTAAAGGGCCACGAACATGAAGCCGAATTTGGCATAGATGGTCCCTGCCGCCATGGTCTGGGCCGATTTTGCGGAATCGCCGCAGAATAACTTCTCGACACCGAGGGCCAGGGCGACGTCGCAATTCCCGGAGGCCACTTCCAGGAAGGCGCCTCTCAAGGCCGTTGATCCGCCGCTGCAG
>CAYTUL010000440.1:0-4286 GCA_964441135.1 uncultured Desulfobacteraceae bacterium
TCGTTATAGCTTTCATAGGTCCCCCCTTCTTTTTCGGGGGGAATAATGGCACCTTCAGGGCAAAAAATATAGCACCGGTCACAGCCTATACAGGATCCGCAGAAAAAGCACCTATTAGCCTCTTCAGTCGCCTGATCGACATTCAGGGATAGGTTGACTTCATCAAAGGATCCTATCCTCTCAGCCGGGTCAAGGTGAGGCAGGATGGCCGGTGCCATTGGAGGGGATGTAATCCTGTCCACTTCATCCAATTGGACCACATGGCGAGGATCCCAATGGGGAATCGAGTGAAAAAATGCCTCTATGGAGAAGGCCGGACCCTGTCCAAGGCTTACACCCAACAGGGATTCATGTTCTCTCTCCCCGATCAAGGACAGGTGGATTGCAAGAGCCGCGCGCTTTCCGGATGCCATGGCATCCACGACCGAGGCCCTTGAGGGTGTGAGGTCGCCACCTGCAAAAAGGCCCGCACTGGAAGTCCGGCCCCATTCATCCACCCAGACCCTTCCCCCTTCCCATCGGAGATCCTTGATCATGGGTACCGGTTCTAAGCCCTGGCCCGTGGCAACGATTACCATGTCGCAGTCCATGATGGTCTCCGATTCTTTTACGGGTCCGGGTTTCCCACGGCCGTCAGTGTCCGGAGCACCAAGGATCATCTTTACGAGCCTTATGCCCTCTAACCGGCCATTCCGCCCCAGGAACTCAACCGGCCCTGAAAGAAACCGGAAAACGACTCCCTCCTCTTCCGCTTCGGCCACCTCGTCCGTAAACGCCGGCATCTCCCCGCGGCCTCTCCTGTACAGGACCGTGACCCTCGTGGCGCCCCTGCGCAGGGCCGTCCGGGCCGAGTCCAGGGCGGTATTTCCGCCTCCTATTACAGCCACATGCGCCCCCTTGGCCCCGGACTGGAGATCGACACTTTTTAAAAATGCAAGCCCCGGTAATATCCCCGAAAGGTCCTCTCCCTCGATGCCAAGGGATTGATGGTGATCAGCACCCAGGGCCAGAAAGAGGGCCTGGTTTTTGGACAAAAGCCTGTTCAATTCATCCCCGTCCACATGGGTATTACTCCTCAATTGAATAGGAAGTGAGAGAATTCGATCGAGATCCCTCTTGAATACCTCCATGGGCAAGCGGAAGGGAGGGATGCCCCTGTTAAGCAATCCCCCCGGTCTTTCCGCTGCTTCCAGAACAGTAACCGGATGTCCCATCCTGGCTAGATGATATGCCGCGGAAAGACCCGAGGGGCCCGAACCAACCACGGCCACGGGTTTTCCTTTTCCCCCCTCCGTTAAAACGGTCGGGCCGGCAGAACCCGCCTCTGCCGATTTCCTCTCCAGGGCCCTGATCTGCACGGATCCATCCAGTTCGACCCGATTGCATGGGCCCTGACATGGGTGGTAACATACCCGGCCGCAGACTCCCGGCAGGGGGCTTTCTTTGAGAAACATGGAAAGTGCTCCATCGAAGTCACCTTCTGATGCACGGTAAAGGGCCCGAGGGATGTCGTTTCCAATAGGGCAGGCCGCACGACAGGGGGAGGTTTTTTCAAAAAAAACTGGACGCATTCGTGACCAGTTACCTGTTCTGAATTGCTCTGTGCTCTCCCTGGATATGGGAATAATAACCTCGGGATCAAGACATCTTATGGAATCCCTTGCCTTGGAATTCATATCACCTCCTTTGAGTATTCATCCTTCATGACCTCAAAGGCCCGGCGCACCGCCTCCATGTTTTCTTCGATTTTCGTCGGCGCAAGCTCTTGAACCGATTCCAGGACACGATCCAGTTTCAGGTGGCCTGTAAAACAGCAATAGGCGCCTACCATGGTCGTATTGATGATCTTGCCCAGTCCCATTTCCGTGCTTATGGACAGGGCATCTATGAGACCCAGCCTGTATTCCTTCAATTCAGCGAATGCCTCCAGCGGCTGCCGGGTATTTATTAAAATCCGGCCCTTCGGAAACAACATCTCCTTAATCTCTTTCGGATTAACGAGACTGTCGTCAAAGCACACAAGTTCACCGGGATGCCGGATCTCGCATTTGAGAAGGATCTTTTTTTCATCAACCCGTAAAAAACTAACCAGGGGCGCACCACGCCGCTCTCCCCCGAATACGGAATAGCACTGGGGATATTTCCCGGCTTTGAAAAATGCCAATCCCAATATCTGTGAAGCAACGACCACACCCTGACCTCCCCGGCCGCTGAATTTTATCTCAAGCATTCGGTCCCTTTCATTTTTCTTTCCATATCCCTGACCGTGAAGGGCTTTTGGGTCATGCCAAAAGCATACAGGTAAATATCCATTTTAACCTCTTCGAGATGCTCCTTTATAGCCTGGTCTACACCTGCGGCATCTTTTCTTATGATGCAGTCAAAGATTCGCCGGTGCCCTTTAATGGCGTGAAGGACACTTTCCTTATGCAGAATACTCTCAATCCTGTACCGTAGCATATGACGGCGTAAAAGCTGGCATAATTCAAGCAGGCGGTCACTACCGGAGGCCCGGGCCAGAATCTCATGAAACTCGGCATCAAGCTCTACAAATGATTGAGGATTCCCCTCCCGGATTGCGGATTCCGATGTCCTGAGATTATTATCCAGGGCGCGTATTTCATTCGATTTGATGCGTTTCATAGCCCAATGGGCGGCGAGTGTCTCATTGACTCTTCGGATCTCGCATATCTCTTCCACTTCATCCCACTTGAGCTCCTTTACCCGGTAACCCACCCGGGGAATCGCTTCTAAAAGGCCTTCCAGCTCAAGCATATGCAGGGCCTCGCGGACAGGCGTTCGGGAGGTCCTGATCTGTTCGGCCAACCGCGTTTCAATCATTCGCTCTCCCGGAGCAATATGACCGTTAAGGATATCGTTTCTTACGGCCCTGTAAACCTTTTCCCGGATAGAGACTGGACGGCCGATGGTCAATCTTAGACGATTCTTCAAATTATCACCTATAAAGCATCATTAATCCGTTATTTTAAGTATTATCAATTAGTTATAATCTATTTTTCGCATACTGTACCCTAATACTATTGGATCGGGATCGCAGGTGTCAAGAAAAAAACCAGCTTGCCAGACCCCGCCTGCTCTATCCCGATAACGAATATGTCCTGATCAAACCATCGATTTTTGTTGAGCTGCCGGATGTTGACGAAACCCAAAAGGAAATGTGGAATACTTATGTCTTCATTTTATATTATTTTGTTGTAGACTTGCTCCTTAAATGGTATAGGATTATTCGAGTCCTTTCTTGGGAGATATATGATGAGTTAAGTATACCTACCATGTTTAAAAAGAGGAATCATGATTAAAATCAATCATTAGTGCCTCATATTATCATTTTATTATTGACATCTTGAATGAATTGATTTAACTTTACTTGCAATTTGAAAAATATTAGTGTCTTTTTTCGTAATCAAACATAGAGGCAGGAAGGAGGTGAGAGATTTTCTTTTTTGGGAAGGTACTAAATCTGGAGCAATTCATACAATATTTCTTAGGAGGAAAAATAATGAAAAAGATTTCGATTCTTGTATTGGCTCTTTCTTTACTGGTTCTGGTACCTGTGTGGGCTTCTGCTAGTGAAGTTGAAGGATCAGTCCAGGGTTTTACTTGCGTTACACAGGGAACGACATGCCCGGTCGGTAAAGAAGATCCCATGGCAGCCGTTGAAAGGGTGTTTGTTATTCTCACAAAGGATAATAACTATTATTTCGTACCCAATGTGGACAGGGCTGTTCTGGCAAGACACATTAATGACAGGGTAAAGGTTACCGGCACTATCAGCGCAAAATTTCCCTCAATCGAAGCGGATAAAATCGAGATGTTTGATAAAGGCGCTTGGAAACTTGTATGGGATGCGCGTGCCCAGCAGGATTTTTATGATCAACTGTATGGTGGTCGGGGTACTAGATAGTTAGAGACCAGAATTTAAAATGATAAGCAAAACCCACGGGTACCTACCGTGGGTTTTTATTTCTCATGAGAATACTATCATCGCTGGTATGTACGGAGGTGTTTATTTGCCCGGGGCTGCATGCGGCCACGTTGAGGGTGGGATAGGGTACGGATTATTGAAAAAAAAGAGCAAATATGGTTTTAAGAGATCAGAAATAATCGTTTGATACAGGAGGCCCCATGCAAGTTCATCATAGATTAAACCCCATGGTTCATGGAATCATCTTTATTATGACCTTCTCCTTTTTGCTTATCTCCGCACATATGGGAGAAGCAAGGGCCCAAGAGGCCGCGCCCGATTTTACTCTACCGGATCTATC
>CAYTUL010000441.1:0-4277 GCA_964441135.1 uncultured Desulfobacteraceae bacterium
GCCTAAGTAATTGAAATCTATAAACGCCAACTGTATTTTATTTTCATAGGAAATTCAATTTCCCACCTTTGGGTGGTTTTGAAGTATTGATTGGCTTGAATTTCTCGGGCTTAATCTGGCAATGTTTATTGAAGTATGCGAGAATACCGGGGCATGTGATCCATACCGGGCCGATCATGGAATAGACGGGGAAAAACAGGATACGGGCGTCATGAAACTGGGCCAGTCCTTGAAAACTGCTGTTCTTTTTTGAGTAGCCAAATGTCATGCAGACCTCGCAGTCAGACTTACCGCAATGCCCATCACCATCTTCAGCACCTTTTCCGGCACAGCTCAGGTAAATATTTTCGCTTTTCGCGGGGTCGCCCGAGTTGTTGTTTTGATCCTTTAATTTCAAATATCTCTTTTTTTCCGGATCGTTAGCCTGAATAGCCATGGCAGTGTACGCCCTTGTTACTCCGGCTATACTCGATCCAGGGATTTTGGGAATATTGGTTCCAGGTTCACGTACGATGGTGTTGTCCACCCTCCCGAGGCGGTAACCGCCTGTCCCCACATGAACAGGGTCAAGGCTGATCGCAAAATATTTTTTCATGTCGAATGGTTCCGTGACTTCATTTTTTCCAGTTTCCCCTTTTGATTCAGACGGTATCCCTGATTTTACATTTTCCAATCTTTCTTCCATGTTGTTCCTCCCCTTCCTCTTGATCAAGCTTATCCTTCATGACTCCATAAAAAAGCTCCAGGGTCTCAAAAAAGAGGCCGCTTTCTATTGTCTCCCGTAGCAGGGCTGTAAATTCAGCATTAAAACCCTGAAATTCTTTCTTGATGGAAGACAATACCATGTCTATCCATAGCCTGAATGCTTTGTCTTTCCTATCGCTATTACGAACCTTCCATTCCAGGTATTTAGTCAGCCAGAGGGAATGCAAATTCCTTAATTTTGTGTCAGTAAGTTCTATTGATTTCGGGGCGTTCTTGAAATTATCCCACAATTCCATGATTTTTTGTTGCATCTCTTCAATAAGGCAGGGCTTTGCATCAAAACCGGTCACAGATGAAATCCTGCGATAATTTTGTTCAATGGGGATGTCATGTCTCCGGGCGTTGGAATCAAGGAATTCAAAATCATAGTAGCCGGGATATAACTCGATCTTATCGCCAGGTTGAACTTCTGTACAGTGAATGACATCGCCCACTACTGTCCTGAAATAATTTTTCCTGAAGGAGTAGTCTTTATCACCTCGCGGTACAAGGAGGTAGGGGTGATAGTAGTCGATAAGGGGATGTACATCCTCGGAAGATCCTTTTTCAAGCGTGAAAGGCATTTTCCATTTCAGTTGGCAGGAGACCGAATCATCTGATTTCGGGCCTTTCAGTTCATCGAACAATATACAAATATCGCCTTCCACACTATTACAAGGCTTATGGTCTTTGCTTACCCGTAAAACTGCTTTGTGCCTGTGCAGCTCCTCAAAGTTTCGGATCATACGCCTGCCTGAATCCAGGACCACGAACATGGGCATGTTTTCAGGGAAAAAAATATTCCCAATGCTCAAGGGAAGACGCCCCATGACCTTCCCGAATTGGTTCTGGTAGCTATCGAAAATCATATTACTAACATTCAATGCATCTCTGGCAGGAACCAAGGCCATAAATATGTCAGGGGTAGTGGTGATAATCCTGAGAGGATAGTAAGTGCATGCACCTCTACTTGGATTGCTGATATTCCTGGCGGTGACCTCATCATCCAAAAAGACTTCATCATTGTCTCCAAGTGTTTCTATGTCACCCATTATCCATATCGTATCACTGTCTAAAGTCGGCCAGACAATCTCTACCTCTTTCTGGCCGATTTTCCCCTTGTGCGGGGTACGGGGCTCCATTTCCCCTCTTGTAAGTGTGGCCGTCCATCTCTCTGCAGGGTCAAATCCAAGGATCTTTCCATTCACACTCTCTCTGAAAGATGAAAGAAAACCTTCTGTCGAATACCAGACATCGAGGATTGTGGATGGTGTAGGCGTCTTGGCGCATATTGTATTGTGTAGGAGATAAGCTGTGTCTTGACCGGCCAATCCATATTCGCTTATTGCCGAGTCCAGGATTTCTTTGAAGGATTTTGCCGTTCCCCTTACATCATTATTCAAAGTGTTTCCTATAGTTCTTCGATCATATAAAAAAATCGTGTTTTCAGCATATTCCAGATCTTCTTTATCCAGCTTTTCATAGCCGTATATCCGGTCTATTTCTTTTGAAATACGATGATAGTCATAGCCTTCGGCGAAGAGATTCCCGTAGGGGGAGGTCTCAAGCCATATGCGGAGTTTAATTTCATCGGCTTCAAAGTCTTTTGTCAGCCCGAGTTCCTGGGTCTCTTTTTCGAGGCCTTTGGCCTCGGTCACAAAAAGGGACCGAATCATCCTCCCGTTCAGCCATGACTCAAGACCGATTTTTGCAACGATAAGTGCCGCCCGACGGATATTTTCACTGTCCTTTTTCTTGTTCCCGCTTCCCCTGGCAATCTCAGAGATAAAAGGCGTGTCCTTACAGTTGTTAGGGTCAACAATGGTCTTAAAATACCCGGTTCTACGCGTTCGGCATGGGGCGCATATTTTCTGTTTATCTGAAATAATCGGTCTTCGCCGGCATATTGGACAGACATCCTGTGGACACTTAAGATGCCATTTTCCTTTTAAATTACTGATCCATTTCGCATTGGGTTCTGTAAGCGGGTAGGCCGTCTTCTTTTTTATTGCGTTATAACAATTAACTAGGTGAGTCATAAACGCCGTATTATTAATCATATGAAAGCGCGGGTAGATGTCGCCTTTGGTGTACTTAAGGGCTATATCAAAGATATCGTTTCTCAAATTCTGAAGAAGTCGCCCATATCTTTCGAGGCCGCTGAAAGGTGGGGCTTCCAGATCAATTTGAGACGGGAGCCGGGGAATCAAAAAATAGATACCATTATCGTCTTCATAAATGGTATTTCCGAGGAAGAACTTATATTCAACCTGATCCCGGATTTTGTCCTTCAATTCTTTTATACAGTCTTTTTTCCCGATAATATCTCTAATCTTATGGCCACATGAAATAAAAGACAGTCCATCCCATCCCACTCCCAGGATACTGAAACGAATCTTTTTAAAATCCATGATGCGTTCGTTATAGATCAGTTCATGCACCATCATGACCTTCAGTATGCTTGCGACGGCATAGCTGTGTTCCCAGAGGGAAGTATCATTATTGGGCCTTGTAGTATCAGAGAACGCTTTCGCGAAGTGTTTCCTGATCGTCTTGAATAATGCCGTTCTATCCTTAATGCTGATGTCGGATTTACCATCCGGCAAGTTCACTTCAGATAAATCCTCATAAAGGCACTTTCGGCGGCTTTCCAACTCAACCGGTATTATCGCCGCATCTGGATGTTCCATGCCAAACACATCGGTATCAAAGGGATCGCCTTTTTGCCCTGCTGAAAATAAGGGATTGTTACGATCAATAGAGGCGTCTTTGCCATCGGCGGCCTTTATCATCTTGAGCAATGTGTATCGATTGTTATTATCCCTCAGGAAATAGGTCTCCGAAGGCTCCACATGGTGATCCATTATATCTCTTATGGAAACCTTTTCTCTATTGATCATAACAGGGTTGTTGAACCATTGTTTAAGTTCTTCGAATCGTCCATCTATTATAAAACTGTCATGTTTAACTAAAAATTTTTGCACATGGGGATCACTGGAAGAACCTCCCGGCGTCATACGCCAATTCTTACGGGAATCAAGAAATGCTTTGCTTAGTTTTCCAAGGTCATGGAGCAGGGCCGCCGCTTCAGCCCAGAGAAGTATCGGCCTGTTATTTTTGATTTGTTCGAGCAGGGTCATTCCTTAGTCTCCCTCGGTGAATAACGCGTCTATATCCTTGGCCAGTTCATTAAAATCAGCAAATGTTCTTGGCTCCCTATCTCTTACCTTTACGACTATCTTACTTTCCAAATTCGGCTCAATAATGCCGAAGCCTGAGCTTTTCTTTGCTGAGAAACCATATTTCAACATCAAGTCCTTCATGGCGGGGGCAATGAAAGCACAGTCGTCAGTGGCTTTTTCTCGAATTTGCTCAGGAGGCAACCCCATCAGGTCAAAGGGCACATAAAGGAGGGAAAAGATTCCAAATGCCCCGGCAGGTACAGACTCAATGAATACCGGATTATTCCCTGCTTTTGTCTTCCTATCATGGGGATTGATGACCTCAAGACTCATTTCATTGAAAAAGGAGGG
>CAYTUL010000442.1:0-4259 GCA_964441135.1 uncultured Desulfobacteraceae bacterium
GAAGCCGAACACCATATGTACATGCTGGTGGCGTGCAATTATATCAACGGCCTCTTCCAGCAGATGTGGCAGGACCTCTTCGGAAAAGAGGCCGCCATTGATCCCGATTTTGGCAGGTTGATGACCGGGTTTGAGGCCCAGGATACCATCGTGGTCAGGGAAATGTGGAAACTCGCGAGAAAGGCCGTTGATTTGGGCCTGGAAGGCGCTTTCAAGCCCGAGGACAGCGAAGAGGTGTTAAAGGGACTCGAAAATAGTGACAGCGGCAGGAAATGGCTAAGTGAATACATGGAGTTTCTCATGGAGCACGGCTGGCGATGCGAGCGCATGCATTCCTACGACACACCGGCCTGGGTGGAGAAGCCCGCCCTTGCCCTCGGCCGCGTCAAGGTGCTGATGTCCCAGGAGACCTTTGCCTTTGACAGCGAAAGGGAGAAACTTATCAATGAGCGGAAAAAGGGGGAAAAGGAGGTGGTAGAGAAACTCCCGGTGGACCAGAGGGAGTGGTTTGGCACCCTTATGAAATCGGCGCAAAAGGCGGGATACTGGAGTGAAGACCACACCTATTTCTGCGATTTCTATGTAGGGGCCCTGGGACACTGGATTGCAACCGAGATCGGAAGGCGCTTTACCGAAGCCGGCTGCATAGACGCCCCTGAGGACGTCCATTTCCTGCACGCCCACGAGATCAGGAAGGCCGGCGTTCCCATGGGAGACGTGAATTTACGGCCCTATGTGGAGCGGCGAAAGGCGGTCTGGGAGAAGGCCTATAACACCGATCCTCCAAAATTCCTGGGCAACATGGAGAAGGCCCCGGACGTTGTCAGAAGCGATCCCACCCTCTCCGTATCTTCCCAGTTGCCCATAGTAAGGGAAGAGCTGAAGGCCGATCTCTATGGCGCGGCCGCGGCCCCCGGCGTGGTGGAGGGAACGGCCAGGGTGATTATGGGAGCGGACCGACTCTCGGAGATTCAAGAAGGAGATATCCTGGTCGCTCCCGGCACATCCGCTGCATGGACTGTTGCCTTCAGCTTTATCAAGGGGCTCATAACGGACGGGGGAGGTGCCCTATCCCATCCCATCATCATGGCCAGGGAATATGGGATCCCCGGTGTGGCAGGATGCCTTGAAGCGACCCAGAAGATTAAAACAGGGCAGAGGGTAAAGATAGACGGCAATTTGGGGGTCGTTTATATCCTGGATTAAAAAATCCGCCCGATTTTTAAGACGAAAAAGGCCGGTCCCGCTTCTCTGTGAATAGATGATGAATATTCAAGGGTCGGGTTTTTTATTCAAGATTAACAGGAGGTAGACAATATATGATCAGGGAATATGACCATGTGGGCGTGGTTGTAAAGGACTCAAAGGAAACAGCGGATATTTTTTCCTCTCTGTTCGGTTTCGAGGTATCGGAATACCAGGAATTTCCGGAACAGGGTTTCAAATCAACACTTATATCAAAGGAAAAGGTCACGATTGAGCTCATTGAGCCCATCGGCCCGGAGGGGATCATTCAACGGTTTATTGAGAAAAGAGGTTACGGGCTTCACCATATATCGGTCCGTGTTGATGATATCGAAAAGGAGATCGAGATGCTGGAATCCAGGGGAGCTAAATCCATAAACAAAAAACCGGATAGAATAACGGATTCATCGGAGATAGCTTTTCTCCTTCCGAGTTCTACAGCGGGAATATTGATCGAGCTAATGCACAGATCAGAATCATGAAAGGAGGGATTTCAATGGTAAAGATTAATCCCGGATGGGAGATTAAAGGAATTTACAATGAGACATGCGCCTCCGAGGGTCATTGCCCTTACTATTTCGGCAGAGACAAGGAAGGGGGATGCCGGTATTTCATGGTATTCAGGATACAGGAAGGAAAGGTTAACGATGTGGATCTTTCCGGAATTACAGCCGTTTATTTGGGTGATCTTCCCCATTCAACCTACGCGGAGGTCATGGAAAAGGGCTCTGAAGGTGCTGTTTATATCAGCGACAACGCGACCCCGGAACAGCGTGAGATTCTTGATGTGTTATCGGTTGAATCCCTTGGCGGGGCAATCATGAAAAAGGTCTTTGGCATTCAGTATGTTAAAATGGATATCGAAGAGGGAGAGGACTCGATATCGGTTCGAATGCCCTCCGGTGAAATGAAAATGCACCTTACAAAAAGCCACGACGGCAACCCGGTACGTTTGGAGAATTCGACCCTCCCCTTTCTCACGGATATTAAGACCGCCCATGCTCCTTTCTGGAACTGGTCCGATTATAACAGGCACTTTGATTATAAAAATCGTTGCGGAACCTGGGCGAATTTTACCATGGCCCCCATGCCCGATTAACGGCAGTCAATCCCCGGCTTTCGATGAAACCGGATGACACAGGATTTGCCTGCTGATCATTGACTGATCCCCCTTCAGAATTTTTCATTCTGAAGGGGCTTTAATTTGGCATTATGAAATCTCTTTTCACGATACGACTTCCTTTTTCCCTTTCGTTCAAACTATTCCTGTTTGTCTTTCCACTCCTGTGTATTTCCATAGCGATAATAGGGTATCTTTCCTATAGGGCATCGGTTGAGAGTATTCATCGTCTCGGACGCGACAGGCAGTTGGTAAGGGCAAAGGCCGCTGCATCGAAAATCAATACTATCTTTGAGTCCTGCTGCACGGATCTGGATACCTTGTCCGTGCTCCTGTCGGAGGTTTTTCAGTTCAACGGCAATGCCCCTTCCAATATCCGAATGGATCACGGGCAGGAAAAGATAATAAAAATCTTTCAGGACTTTGTTTTACGATCTCCCTATTATATGCGAATTCGTCTTATGGATGCCCTTGGACGGGATATCATCGCATCTCGCCCCGGGGGAAAAGAAAAGCTCGTTTTTGGACGATTGGGTGAAAGTTCCTGGAAATCGAATCGTGGGGATAAGGAATCTTGCCATTTTTCGAGGATATCCTATTTTGAACCGGATAAAGCCTATGTCCTCTGGATTTCCAAACCTTTACACAATGATGATTCTGCTGCCCATTCAAGAATAGTGCTGGAATTGGACTTCAGTAAGGTGATGGATCTGGTGAATGCCACCCGGATGGGTAAACTTGGTTTTTCCTTTTTAGTCGACCAATCCGGACGAACGATCGCGCACCCCCTTTTTGAACCGTATGAATATGATTTATCAAAGTATGATGATCCCCTCTTGCGGGAAGTCATCGTTGATATGATTTTAGGCGACACGGGATGGCGAACCTATAGGCAGATCACTTTATATGCGGTGGCGTTCGCACCTGTGCCCGCGGCCGGATGGTCCCTTGCCCTGAGTGTTCCGATGAATGAATTCAATAAAGAGGCCGGGGCTGTTCGCAGAAAGGTGCTTGAACTGATCATTGTCGCATTGGTCCTCGCCGGGGCTGTTGCGAGCATCCTCTCCCATCAGATATTCAAGCCCTTTAGAACCCTTATTACTGCTACCGGTAAATTAGCAGGCGGCGACCTTGGCAAAGAAATACCGATCAGGTCCAGGGATGAGTTAGGTACGCTGACCCAACACTTTAACAGCTTGGCCAAAAAACTCAGGGAGATCCAAACGGAATTAATCCGTTCAGAAAAACTGATCTCCATGGGGCACCTCTCCGCAGGTGTCGCCCATGAGGTCAGGAATCCATTAAATGCCATGAAAGGTGCTATTGTCTATTTGCAAAAAAGGAATTCAGGGGATAATATCATCCAGGAGTACACTCAGCTTATGCTGGAGGAGATATACAGGCTTGATAAATTCGTAACCAGATTTCTTTATTTTTCCAAACAATCTTTGCCCAATCCTGTGCCCACTGACTTGAACGAATTGATTCAGAATACCATGGACTTTTTAAGGGAAGAACTTAGGAGTAAAGGGATAGAGACCTCCCTTCAACTGGAGCCCTCCCTGCCCTGCCTCCGGATTGATCCCCATCAAATGGAGCAGGTCTACCTGAATCTATTTGTCAATGCCCTGCAGGCAATGCCGGGTGGTGGAATATTGGAGGTATCTACCAATATTGTCAATAGGAAACAGGAAGGAGAAACAATACGAAAAGTGATTATCAGGATAAGGGACAGCGGCCTTGGAATACCGGCAGAGAATTTTAATAATATATTTGATCTCTTTTTCAGTACAAAGGAGGACGGCACGGGAATGGGCCTGCCCATCAGCCTGGGAATTATTGAAGATCATGGGGGCACGATGGAAATTCTGAGCAACCTGGACGAAGGAACCAC
>CAYTUL010000443.1:0-4258 GCA_964441135.1 uncultured Desulfobacteraceae bacterium
GGATTTAAATGAAGGGGGATTTATTGCCGTGGAAGAGGCGGCAAAGGTCATGATCAAGGATAAATTGACTGCTTCGAAATCCCATTTTCTCTGAAAGGAGCCGGGTGATGATTCCCATCAATATCTTGAGAGAAATTTTAGACCGTTTGCGCGCCCTCTACACCGGCGGAAATCCCGAGTCCGGGATCTTGAAAAAGATAGGGATGAAGTCCGGATGGACCCTTCTTATAGGGACAGGGGGTCAGTGCGGTATGGCCATAAATTTTACCGGCGCACATCATCTTTACGATCACCCGGAAATAGACATTGAAGACCTGAAGCCTTTAATCGGAAAACGATTGATCGACATTGCCGATGAGTTTCTCGAATCTGAAAATGTGCGTTTAAGATCTCTGGGAATGGCTGCAATGAATGCCCTTTCACAACCTTTTATCTCACCTGGGTCCCTTTCAAAAAGGGGCCTTCGGGCGGTGGAAGATCCCGGATATATGAGAGAGATCGTAAGAAAAGAGGATACCGTGACCCTCATAGGATACGGTGGTATGGCCCGTAAGTTGAGTGAGATGTGCAGGGAATTACATGTGACGGACATGAGGCCCCTTTCGCTTCTCAGGACCGCGATCATCGGCGATGAGATCGAATACGGGCCGAATATCTTCTTCCTTCATGAAGCCGGCGATAATGAAATCGTCTTAGGGAAATCGGATGTGGTGATTATTACTGCCTCATCCCTGTTGAACAATACCTTTCATGATCTGATGGAATATGCATCAAAAGCGCGGTATATTGGATTGTACGGCCCGAGCGCATCCCTGATCCCGGATGTCTTTTTTGAAAAGGGTATCCATTTTGTTCTATCCCACCGCGTAACGGACCCGGCCCGCTTTGAATTCAGTATGGCAAACGATATGAATATGGAGAGCGGTCTCATGTAATTCCAGAAACAGCAGATCATGCTGAAACAGGTTCACGAATCTCGATTTTAAAAAGTTCATCATCCCCTGTCTTTTCCACATCATCCGGATCGGGGACATATTGAAGACCTGCAGTTAAGACAACTCCCGCCTTTGTCCACCGGGTTTTCACCTTTTTTGTCTCAGGGCTATAGGCAAACCTTGATGGATTGGCAAACCTCGCGCGGGTCAGACCCTGCAATACGTCCGCGAGACACCCGGGACCTTCCACTTCAACTTTCAGGTCGTCAGACTGGATTTTTCCGAATTGCTCATCCCCGATCAACGCCAGCCTCACGCCTAATTTCAGCCAGATGCACTCCTCCTGGTGATGGGCCAGAGCTTCTTTCCTGAACATTTCATACCGCATTTTAAGGCGCTCCGGCCGAATACCCCCCTATCAGGAAGGGCCCTGTTGAGTCTTGCAGGCGCCACCCGGAGAAGATTCCTGTCACCCAGGTGAAACCAGGATAATATCCATAGGTGGGAATTCTCTTCCAGTTTGTAAAGGGCAGGAACATATTCTGGAAGATCTTAATAACAGCTATCTTGCCCGTTATGGGCATATCCATGGGCTGATTGACGTCAGACGCCACCTCGCCGACGGGGTGTAATACAATATCGTTCTTCGTCATTGATTTAAATACCTCCCGATGCCTAAAATTCTGTGATCCGATTTTACCAAATTTATATGACCATCTTCACTATGGATTCCTTAAACCTATTGTATATCTTATCATTATTTGGATATTGGTTGGTGGATACATTTTTGATAGGGGACCCTTAAAAAAAGTATGGGACATTGGTTATTGATGGTTTATAATAGTAATAACAAGTTATTATATTATAGTAATCTATTTATTTATCAATATATGGGATAATTATCTTGACAACAGATAAAAAATAACATTATGTATTCCTTCTTAGCGACATGGACATGAATAAAGAATCCATGAAAGATCCATTCTTAATCCAGGTTTTTCGACTTTTCAGAATACCGACAGGAGGTAAACTCAAAAGGCACTATTTAAGATCCGGTTATTTATAGAAATGGGGCATTTCATTAAGGGTAACGCCCTTTTTTGCAGCTCATTTATATATCATTTCTGATATATATACAACAAGTCATATTAAAAGGAGGGAAACATGATGACAAAGTTGGTTCGATTGAAGATGATTATTCTGGGAGTTGGAATGACTCTCTGCCTTTTCCACTGGTCTGCGTGGGCTGAAGAAAAGGCATCGAAAGATTATCAGGAGTATGATCTTGGAGAGATCGTTGTGAAGGGATTGGCGGCCGGCGTCAAAGAAATAGCCATAATCAACGAGGTCACACCAGAGGATTTTGAAATCACCGATGCGAAGAGCGTGGCGGATGCCCTGACCTATGTCCCCGGCATGCAGGTAACCTATGGCAAGAAGGATTTTCCATTCGTCTCAATCCATGGCTTTAATCAAAACCGGATTTTGACTTTGATTGACGGTGTTCCTTACTATGAAACCAAATATGGCGGTCTTGATTTGAACCAGATCGCCCTTGAAGGCATCGCAAGAATCGATGTAGTGAAAGGCGCTCCATCCGTGCTTTACGGGGCTAATGCCGAGGGGGGCGTCATCAATATAATAACCAAGAAACCCACCGAAAAACCTTCCCTTTCCTTGAATGGGGAGTATGGTCTGGACGGCTATAACAATGCTTATAGGGCCTCTCTCTCCCACGGCATGAAAAAGGGTATTTATAACTACTGGCTGAGTTACTCCCGCCGGGAATGGGATTCATGGGACTTGTCCGATGATTTTGTACCCTATGCCACGAATATTACATCGGGGAAAAAAGTTCTTGCAACGAAAATAATCGAAGATGGGGGCGAAAGGTTAAACTCGGATTATAAATCAGACAATTTATGGGCAAAGATTGGCGTGGAACCGTCGGAGGATACAGAGGCCTATGCAAATTTACATTATATAAAGACAATCAAGGGCTCTCCTCCGAGCCTTGACAGGGTGAACACATTTGCAACCTTCACTCAGTTTTTCAGACCAACCGCATATGATGACTGGGGCATTGACTTGAGCGGGAAACATGACTTTACGGATAAGTACAACCTCCAGGGCAAGCTATTCTACCACAATCATCAAGACGAACTGACCTCCTATACGGATGAAACATACCAAAAAGAAGTGGCCTTAAGCACTTACAAGGACTATATTCTTGGCGGAATGGCCCTGGCCGAATACAGACCCGTGGATTATGATACTGTAAAGTTTGCACTGCACTATAAGGGTGATTCTCATAAACAGAGGGACCTTGAAGGTCTGCCTTTTGCGGAGAGTACAGCGAAAACCGGTTCCACAGGTCTGGAAAATGAATATCTTGCCATGAAAGACAAACTGTCTGTTATTGCGGGCATAAGCTATGACTGGTATAAAATAGACAAGGCCGAGGACGACCCGAATACGGATGGAAACATTGTACCTTTGGATACCCCCGGTACTACGGATGAATTGAATCCTATGTTTGGTGCCAGTTACAGGGTATCCGATTCAACCAAGGTATTCGGCTCTGTTGCCCGTAAAACACGCTTCCCCACCCTTAACCAGATTTTTACCCAAATACCAAACCTTGATCTCCAGTCGGAAAAAAGCATCAATTACACGGTCGGTATTTCATGGGATAATCACGACAACATGAAAATAGAAATATCGCCCTTCTACCATCATGTTTCCGACTGGATTACCAGGAGCGTGCCCCCCTCGGTGAATCCTTTCGGTCAATACCTAAACTTTGAAAGGGTCGAAATGATCGGTGGAGAATTAAACGCGGAATGGACTCCTAATGAAAATTTTCTTTTCAGAGCGGGCTATGTATACAATAAAGCCAGCAACAAGAGTCCAGACAGGCTAACGGAGAATGTTACATTTATCCCGAAACATAATGTAAATCTCATGGCCCAGTATATATTCCCCAAATACCGGACAAAGATAAACGGGACAATGCTGTATACGGGAGAGTCTTATTATCAGGTGCCCACACCCGATAATCCGGCCAATCCTGAAATCATCAACGAAGACTATACGATCTATAACGCCAAAATCACCCAGCCTTTTAAGGATCGATTTGAGGCATATCTATCGGTGAATAATCTATTTGATAGGAACTATGAACCCAATATCTATGATCCGGCTCCGGGCCGGAGTATCTGGCTTGGTCTTACTTATAGATTATAATGAAAAAATAATAGAAATTATAACCTCAATTTTGCATAGGGATGTAAAAAATACTTGAAAAACCATCTGGGACTCCT
>CAYTUL010000444.1:0-4218 GCA_964441135.1 uncultured Desulfobacteraceae bacterium
TTTCATTGATCAGCCTGACTTTCCATATCCAAAAGCAGTGTCTTGACTTGGCCTGAAACATTTGAGACAAAATACGACGCAATGATCCGAACAAGGAGCCTGTAAAATGAACAAAAAAGAGATAAAAACCACCCGTAAAAAGATCTATCCTGCTGAAAAACCCGTCCTGGACCCATCCGGAGACAGGATCGTCCCCACCTTTTGCGGCATGTGCGGACCCAGCGCAGGTTGCGGCATCTGGGCACACGTGAAAAACGATCGATTCGTCAGGATCGAGGGAATGAAGGAGTCCCCGCTGAATCAGGGGAAAAGCTGCCCCAAGGCCCACGCCGCGCCCCAGTGGGTCTACTCACCAGAGCGGCTTCGGTACCCCCTGAAAAGGGCCGGGAAAAAGGGGGAAGGCAAGTTCGAGAGGATTTCCTACGACGAGGCCCTTGATATCATCGCAGGCAAGCTCAAGGAGCAGAAAAAGAAATACGGTCCTGAATCCCTGGCCATCCTGTCGCCCGCCCGCAGGACTTACAGCGACTACCTTTACCGCTTTCTCATGGCCCACGGAAGCCCCAATTACGGTCACAGTGGAATCTGCGTTATGCAGAACACCTTTTCCGTCGCCTACACCCTCGGCATAGGGCAGCCCGTGACGCCGATACCGGACTATCCGAACAGCGATCTGGTCCTTATCTGGGGCAAGCAGCCCATATATTCCGGCGCCAGCAAGGGGGGCACCCGTTTCCTGGTAGATGCAAAGCAGCGAAGGGCAAGGATTGTCGCGATCAAACCCACCATGGAGCCGGATGCGGCCCTGGCGGACGTGTGGGTGCCCGTTCGACCCGGAACCGATGCCGCGCAAGCCCTTGCAATGCTCCATGTCATCATCTGCGAGAATCTATATGATGCGGCCTTTGTGTCCCAATGGTGCTATGGCTTTGAAGATCTTGCAACCCACATTCAACAATACACGCCCGAATGGGCCGCAGCCGTTACCGGTCTGCCAGCGAGCCAGATCAGGGAAGTTGCCAGAGAATACGCCACTACGAAAAAGGCGGCAATTGATTACGGAAACGGCCTGGAACACGCGCCGGCCGCTAGCGACGCGATGCGTTCCATCGCCATTCTGATCGCCATAACCGGTCACCTGGACAGGCCGGGCGGGAATGTCGTGCCCGTGGGAAGCACCATGCCCATGCCCAAAACTGTGCATTTAAAGGAACGTTACACCCAGGAGTGGGTAGACAAGCTTGTGGCTCCCGAGTTTCCCAAACCCTTTCAGCCTTTTGTCGAGGGGACCTCCTCGGCCTACTACAGGATATTTGACAGCGTCCTGACCGGAAAGCCCTATCCCGTCCGGACCATTATTGCCCCGGGGACCCAGCCGACCGTCAGCACCCGCGGCACCAAAAGGGTCCTGGAGGCGCTTAAAAAGCTTGATTTCTTCGTGGTTGTTGACGTGGCCCGTACCGCTGAAATGAACTATGCCGATATCGTCATGCCCGTGGCCACCCCCTATGAAACGGATCATCCCTTTGAGTTCACACCGAACTGGATCATGGCCCGCAACAAGGTCATCGAGCCCCTGGGGGGCTGCCGGTCCATGTATCAGTTCTGGCTCGACCTGGGAGTTAGAATGGGTTACGGGGACGATTTCTGGAACGGCAGTATGGAGGCCTGCATGAACGAGCAACTGGAACCCCTCGGCATGACTATCGATGACCTCAGGGACCATCCCACGGGCATTACCTATCCCATGAAGCCCATGGTTTATGAAAAGTATGAAGCCATCTTTTCCAGCCGGAGTACCCGGCTCTCCGGCGCGCCCTACCTGCCTCAGGGAAAGGTGGCCATCTACAACACGACCTTTGAGGAGAACGGCTTCAGCCCGCTTCCCCAATGGCGGGAGCCGCCCGAAAGCCCGACCGGCACCCCCGGTCTCCTGAAGAAATACCCCCTCATTCTTTCGGACTTTCATACGTCGAAGGTATACAACGCCGGATGGCTGAGGAATGTTCCCTATCTTCGGGAGGTCCTGCCTTACCCGACGCTTCAGATCCATCCTGAAACGGCATCGGCCCGGGGAATAGAGGACGGGGATTGGGTGATTGTTGAGTCCCCCCATGGTTCTATGAAGATGAAAGCAGAAGTCATACCGGGAATCCGGCCGGATACAGTGATGGCCCTCCACGGATGGTGGCAGGGATGCGCTTCCCTGGGCCTGCCGGGTTACCCGCTGCTCGACGGCGGAGCCAATACCAACAACATGTACAGCGTCAACCCGGAAAAGGCCTTTGATCCCCTCGTGACGGCCATGTCAAGCCAGACCCTGGTCCAGGTAAAAAAGGCATAAAAAAGCGACCTTACCGCTCGGGATGGATTCAGGCTACGGAACCATGGCCTAACAAATAAGGAGAATACAGATGACGTCCAGACAATACGGTTTTGATTTTGAACCGGATAAGTGTGTTCAGTGCCATGCGTGTGAAATTGCATGCAGGGCCCTTCACGATGCGCAACCCGGCATCAAATGGAGAAGAGTTGTGGATGTCTGGAGGGGGGATTATCCGAACCTGGTCTTAAGGACCCTCTCCCTTTCCTGCATGCATTGCGGGGAGCCGGCCTGCGAGGCTGTGTGTCCCACCCATGCGATCACGAAAAGGGCTGAAGACGGCATTGTGCTTGTCAATCCGGACAAATGCATCGGCTGCCGGACCTGCTTCCTTGCCTGCCCCTTCGGCGTGCCCCAGTTCGGTGCGGACGGCAGGATGCAAAAATGCGACCTGTGCGTTGATCTTTTGATCGAGGGAAAGGAACCTGCATGTGTTGCCACCTGCCCGGCCGATGCCCTTCATTTCGGGCCCATGGACGAATTGGCCAGCTCTAGATTTGCTCGCTCGATGCTCACTGAGGCGTCTGGAAAGGTCGTTGGTAATACCAACATATCGCTTTCCAGATTTCCCTTTCAAAACATATAGCGTAATCATTGAAAGGATTTCGAATAGAATTAGGTAATGGTCGGGGCGAGAGGATTTGAACCTCCGACACCCTGCTCCCAAAGCGAACATATCAGATTTCGCAATGCAGGTCAAGTGCCTAAAATTACATGATTTTGAGGACTTATCTCATTTGATCAATTTCGTCTGGTAGAGGTTATTTCGCCTACCGTGACATATTTCGGAACAAATCCTCTACCAAATCCTCTACCAAATTCAGGGGTCAGATGGTCTCCTAGACCCTGTGGAAAACCCCCAAGAATGACCCCCCATCTCAACCATCCAGATCTATCCTTCCGAGAATCCAAAACTCAAATTAATCGAAATGAACTCAAACACACCCAAATGAACCTTTATCCGTTCTCAGGATAATTTTCGAGGCGATGATATGGGTAATTTGATGAGAAATGGTGTGTGAGTGCCTTGACCACCCCTGAAGACTGTCCGGGCAGTCATAATGGAACGTGCCACATCCACGCCCGGTAATGTGCCCGGCTGATGATATAACCGGGCACTCCCTACCGTCTCAGGGATGATCATGTCCAATAAAAATAAGGCAAAATCACTGAAAATAGCCCATAATGGTAATAATTCTTGACACAGGGCAGTGTTTTGTGAGAATTTCACACTAGATTTCATTATGATTACAAGGAGTTACAATTCAGGCATGTTTGGGTATTTCAGCGCCCGACAGTGTCTATCAACCCTCAAAGGAGGGATTCATGGAGAGAACAAAATCAACGCCTCTATTTCCATTTTGGATTTAGGGGCGTTTCTATTTGAATAGGGGTATCAAATGAATTTAACAGATAATGAAAAAAGAGATGCCATCAAACTCATCGAAGCAGGGAAACCATTGCCAGATAAATACCGGTTTTTATTATTTGATGATGACCGGGAAGTTGATCTGATATGGAATGGTAAAACCGCTGAAGTGACTAATGTTGTCCTGCCTTTTCAGGTGATCGAGCAAATTGATGAACCACGTTCCGAAGAACACAAGAAAAAACTGGAGCCCCAATTAAGTCTTTTTGACATTGACGAGCGAGGTAGGCAGCTAAAGGGATGGACGAATAAGTTGATATGGGGTGATAACAAGCTGATTTTATCTTCATTGAAAAACGGGCCTCTTAGAGAAGAAATTGAAAAAGAGGGTGGTATCAAGTTGATATACATTGACCCACCTTTTGATGTGGGCGCAGATTTTTCCATGGATATTGAAATTGGCGGA